>JBEEJL010000165.1:0-4656 GCA_041169175.1 Pseudomonadota bacterium
GCGCGAGTTTTTCACCGGGTGATACGCGCAGAGAAAAACCATTCAGCGCCAGCGCGTCCGGCCGCGATGGATAATGGAACATCACATTGTCAAAACGCACTTCACCACGCGCCGGTTGCGGCAAGGCAAGCGGATGCGCCGGTGCGCGAATCAGCGGCTCGGTGTGTAAAATTTCCATCAGGCGTTCCGATGCGCCCGCCGCACGCTGCAAATCGCCATACACTTCGGTCACGGCGTTCACTGCATTCGCCACCAGCACCGCATAAAAGATAAATGCCGACAATTCGCCCGCACTGATTTTTCCCGACAGCATGTCGTGGCCGCCGACCCATAAAATAATCCCGATCGCGCCGAACACCAGTACGATGACCAGCGCAATCAGCGTCGCTTGCGAACGCGCGCGCCGCACCGCCGTGGAAAAAACCGCATCGACATAAGCAGAAAATTTTGCATTGGCGAGCTTCTCGTGCGTATAAGCTTGCACAGTGCGGATTTCGTGCAGCGTTTCGTCGATATACGAACTCACGTCGGCGACGCGATCCTGAATCGCGCGCGACATTTTGCGCACGCGGCTGCCGTACAACATAATCGGCAGCAACACGACAGGGACGCCCGCCAGCACCAGCAAAGTGAGTTTCGGGCTGGTGATCAACATCATGGTCAGCCCGCCGATAAACAACACCAGATTGCGCAAGGCATAGGAAAAAGCGCCGCCGATGACGCTGTCCATTAACGTTGTATCGTTGGTCAAACGCGAAATCACTTCGCCGGTGCGGGTGATTTCAAAAAATCCCGGCGATAATTTCATAATGTGCGCGTACACCGCCTGACGTAAGTCGGCGATGAAGCGCTCGCTCACCCACGAAATAAAGTAATAGCGCGTGAACGTCGCCACGCCGAGCACGCTGATCAACGCCAGCATAGATAGAAGCGCTGTATCGAGTTTCGACGCATCGGCGGCGGTAAAGCCGCGATCGATCACTTGTTTCAAACCTTGCCCCATCAGCAACATCGCGCCCGCTGCGACGGCCAGCGCCACCATCGCCAGCGCCATGCGCGCGCGATAAGGCTGGACAAAGCGCCACAAGGCGCGCAATTTGGCCAGGTTGCGCAGATTGCGCGGAGCAGCAGCGGTAGAAGGTGCAGACTCAGCTTGCGAGTTATACAATGGTGTCGCCATTCATTTTTCTATCATTTATATAGTTGGAAGCGTGGCGCAAATTCAGCGGCAGGTCAACGCATAACGTGGACCGCCGATAAAGCGGAGAATTCATGAATAGTCTTACTCGTTGTTCATTTCTTTTTGGTCTTAGCCTGCCGTTGATTCCATTGTTGGCATTTTACAGCGGCTATTTTCATCTGGTCGCGGTTGCCCCGCTGCTGATTTTTCCTTTGCTGGATTTTATCGTCGGCCCGCGTTACTCACGCCCGACGCCTGCGCAAGCCGCGCAACTGGAGCAATCGATTTATTTTCCACTCATCACTATGTTGTACGTGCCGCTACAACTAGCCGTGCAAATCTGGGGCGCGTGGATGGTGTGCCAGCCTGACATACCCATAGATGTACGCATTGGCTTGATGTTGAGCATCGGCTACGCCAGCGGCGCGGTTGGCATCACTACTGCGCACGAACTCGGCCACAAAAAATCCGCTTTCGAGCGCACGCTGGCGAAAATTTTGCTCACCAGCGTCAGCTACGGTCATTTTTATATCGAACACAATCGCGGCCATCATGTGCGCGTCGGCACTTACGACGACCCTGCCACCGCGCGCCGAGATGAAAATGTGTACGCCTTCATCGTTCGCGCCGTCATCGGCACTTACACTCACTCATGGACCTTGGAATTCGCGCGCCTGAAGCAATTCGGCTATGCACGATTCGGTTGGCGTAACCAAATGTTGTGGTTCACTGGCTTACCGATTCTGATCGCCTTATTACTCGGCATCTTGTTTGGCTGGCCCGCAGTAGCCTATTTTTTCGGTCAATCCGTGGTTGCTTTTATCTTATTAGAAGTTGTTGATTATATTGAACATTATGGCTTAACGCGCCAGCGCGATGCGAACGGAAAACTGGAACTTTTCGGTACCGCTCACGCGTGGGATTCGAGCGCATGGATTACTAACGGCGTGCTGTTTAATTTGCAGCGTCACGCCGATCATCACATGAACCCCTCCAAACGCTACCAATCATTAGCATCTTCCAGCGACAGCCCGCAACTACCCGCTTGTTATGCGCTGATGGTGTGGCTGGCCTTAGTGCCACCACTCTGGCGCGCGGTGATGCACCCCAAATTAGACGCTTATTTAAGCGGCAGTAATCTTCCCAACAATTATGGCGATGAACTAAAAGCTTAATGAAAAAAATTTCTTATGTCGCCATTATTCTGCTCTGCATAGTGTTATTAGCGGGCCAGGGCGCATACTTTTATTTAAGCCGTTCATTGCCGGTTATCGATGGCAAGATTGATTTACCCGGCATGCAAGCCGGCGCGCAAATTGTGCGCGACCGCTTTGGCGTGCCGCATATTTTCGCTGACACTATTCCCGATGCGCATTTCGCGCTCGGCTATGCACACGCGCAAGATCGCTTATGGCAAATGGAAATGAATCGGCGCATCGCGGGTGGCCGACTGGCGGAAATTCTGGGCGAGTCAGCGCTGGAAACGGATAAATTTTTACGCACGCTCGGCATACGCCGCTCGGCCGAAGCGACGCAAAAAAATCTTGACCAAGAAACGATGGAAACACTCAATGCTTACGCCGCCGGCATTAACGCATTTATTAAAACCAATAGCCGTACTTTGCCGCCGGAGTTTTTATTAGTCGGAGTCAAGCCTGAAGCGTGGACGCCGACGGATTCCATCGCCTGGATAAAAATGATGGCATGGGATTTAGGCGGCAATTGGCGCAACGAGTTATTGCGTATGCAGCTAGCGCAAAAATTATCGCCGCAACAAATCGCTGAATTTCTTCCGCCGTATCCGGGCGACGCGCCAATGG
The DNA here is from genome assembly GCA_041169175.1 of Pseudomonadota bacterium. GTDB lineage: Bacteria > Pseudomonadota > Gammaproteobacteria > Burkholderiales > JBEEJL01 > JBEEJL01. Next base: position 3,001 of record JBEEJL010000165.1, read on the forward strand.
TTATACCGGATTTATCTACACTGTATGCCGAGTTGCAAACTGAAGCGACACATCTCGCCGCTAGCGCGCCGGATAATTTACCCGAAGGCGCAGGCTCGAATAACTGGGTAGTAAATGGCGCTAAAACGGTGAGCGGAAAACCGCTGCTGGCCAACGATCCGCATTTAGCTTTATCCGCGCCAGCCATCTGGTATTTCGCCCATCTGTCAGCGCCGGGGCTGAATGTTATCGGCGCATCCTTGCCCGGCGTACCGAACATTGTGCTCGGTCACAACGACCGCATCGCTTGGGGATTCACTAATACCAACCCTGATGTGCAAGATTTGTTTGTGGAAAAAATCGATGTCACTAATCCCGCACAATATATTTCCCCGACGGGTCCGCTGGCGTTCAAAACGCTGAACGAAATCATTAAAGTGAAAAACAAACCTGATGTGAATCTGGCAATACGTATTTCGCGTCATGGCCCGATTGTCTCCGACGCCTCGGCCGCCATTAGCGCAGTGACGCCAAAAGCTTATGCCATCGCGTTTCAATGGACTGCGCTGCGTGATGACGACCTATCGGTGCAAGCCGGGTTGAAAATGAATCGCGCGAAGAGCTGGACGGAATTTGTCTATGCGACGCGCGACTTTCATTCGCCGCAGCAAAATATGGTGTATGCCGATATCGACGGTAACATCGGCTTCGTCGCCCCCGGTCGCATTCCGGTACGCAAAGCGGGAAATACCATCAAAGGCCTCGCGCCCTCGCCCGGCTGGGACGCGCTGTATGATTGGGAAAGTTTTATTCCGTTCGAGCAATTGCCGGGGCAGTACAATCCAGCCTCAGGTCAAGTCGTTACCGCGAATCAGAAAATCACGTCGCCCGGCTATAAACCTTACATCACCAGCGAATGGGCTCCGCCTTATCGCGCGGATCGTATCAATACCCTATTGGCAGAAAAATTCGCCCATTCAACCAGCAGTTTTATCACGCTTCAATCCGACGTGAAATCGCAAATGGTGGCCGACTTCAAACCCTGGTTCGATTCGATCACGCCCGACGAAACCACGCGCGCTGCGTATGAAGTCGTCAAAAAATGGGGTGGCGACATGAGTGCGAATGAAACGGCACCGTTAATTTTTTCTGCTTGGTATCGTGAATTGACACGCCTGGTTTATGCCGATGAATTGGGCGATGGATTGTTCAAAAATGCATGGGATCAGCGCGCCCTCTTTTTGCAGCACATATTAAAAAACGATAACAACCAATCGCGCTGGTGCGACAATATCAGTACGCCGCAAACAGAAACTTGCGATGAACTCAAAGCGCTGGCCCTTAAGCTGGCCATCACAGATTTGCAAAAACGTTATAGCCAGAATATGAAATACTGGAAATGGGGTGATGCACACCTCGCGCTGTCCGAACATCGTCCGTTCGGCAAGCAAGCGCTGCTGGCAAAAATTTTTGATGTCAGCATCCCGTCATCGGGCGACACCTACAGCGTAAACGTCGGGCGACATAATATTAATAATGACGCGCAACCATTTGCCAATCGCCATGCCGCCAGCATGCGCGCGATTTATGATCTGGCCGATTTGAATCAATCGCTTTATATGCATTCCACAGGTCAATCGGGCAATCGATTGTCTTCCCATTACGCTGACTTCGCAA
>JBEEJL010000166.1:0-2751 GCA_041169175.1 Pseudomonadota bacterium
AAAGCAAAGCACTGACAGGCTTTTCGCTGGCCAGCGCGTAGAGCGGCAACTGTGGCTCTTCAGGCCGGCAAGTGTCATCTTTCCACGGTAAGCCGCCCGGTTTGCCGGTTTTGTAATCCATAATCGCGACGCTGCCATCCGCCAATTGATCGACGCGGTCTTGACGCAATCTAATGGTGAGGCCTGCCAACGGTAAAAATGTTTCGCTTTCCGCGCCGAGCACGGTAAACGGCAGGCGTAGTTTTTCCAACGCGAGCCAGTCTTGTATCAGCGAAGTCAGGCGTCGCGTTTCCATCGCCTTAAAGCGTTTAGGCAATGGGTGATGATTTTTTTGCTGCCAATCTTCCAGCGCTTTGCTCGCTGCGTCGTTTACTTGCTTGGTTTGTTCAGTTTCATCCAGCGCCAACAACTTGGTTTGGTTCTCCAGCTTTAACCATAATAATTCCATCGCGCTATGCAAAATCTGTCCGCGCTCAGAGGCGTCGAGTCCGATGCGCGGCGTCGGCCAAGCTTGCGCGTTTAGGCGCACTTGCGCAAACGCGCGGAATGGGCAAGCAGCTTGATATTTGAACAGGGCCGTGCCGCCACGAAAAATATTGGCGGCTATTTCTGGCGCGGCGAAATCATTTTCCAGGTTTTCCATTTGTGCGGATTGTTGAATGGCTTGATACAAAGTAGAACCCGATGTGCTGACAATATTTTCCGCTGGCGTTAAGGCTAGATGTTCCAGCAAAGGAGAAGGGCGCAGAGCTTGATCATTTTCACGATTGGTATGGCTCGTCACGGTTTCATCGGCTGCCGTGAGTAAATGTTGCGTGGCCTGTTGCGCGAATTGCCATGCACCTTCGACCGACGCTTGCGGGATGCCGACGGCAATCTGCGCCGCCAGCGGCAAAAACGGATTGGCGCGCGCGCGCAAAGGCCAGGCGCTGTCACTAAAACCTATTAGCCATAAATGGTCAAAGCGCTGGCCTAAAGCCTCATACACGCCGAGCACTTGCACTGGCTCGTTGAAGGATTCGGGTTGAAACTGTTGTTCAGCGGCGAGGCCGCGTAATGCTGAAACCGCTTGATGAAAATCCAGTTTCGCGGCGATGGCGTCGGTGCTGATGAATTGATCCAGCAGCTCGCGCCAGCTTTTGACCAATTGGAATTCTTCGCTGGATAAACTGCGCTCGCTGGGCCAGCCTGCCGTTTCTAATAGAGCGGAAAATAATTTAGCCCATTCGCGCGCGGAACAAAATTTCGGCAGTTCGCCGTAGGCCTTTTGTAAAGCTTCGAGTATTTCCACCAGCTTGGGTGAATGTTGCGCGCGCGATTGGTTGTTGGCGATGCGTTGCACAGTAGCAATCGAAGCCGTAAACGCGCGCGTATCGCAAACGGCGTAGTCGCACAGACTACGCGAATGGAATTCTTTATCAGCGCCGCCGATAAACGGCGAACGTATCAGAGCCGACCATATCGAGGTTTCTAAAGTATTCTGCTTGAGTGACAACAAATTAAAGGCGGTGGCAATCAGCGGATATTGCAGCAGCGTGATGCCTTGCGAAATATTGAACGGTCGGCGTTTTTCAGCTTGATGGTCGATGAAATCAGGCGGCAATAATTTTTCCGGCGCAAGTACCTCATCAAATAGGCGTTGAATCTGATTTCTTTTTTCTGTCAGGTCAGGCACGACAATGCCGATGCGCGCGGACGGATTCTCTTCCAAGCGGTTACGCGTCCACCGCGCTACGGCGCGGATTTCCTCCTCTGTCGTGACGAATTCCGTTCTGGATGTTTTACCCTCGGTCAAGGGCGGCGCGATGAATTGTATTTCGCAGCCTGCCGCATCTAAAGCGGAAAACAGATCGCGCGTTTGCGGCGTGATGGTCTCAAAGCCCGCGAGAAATATTTTCTTCGGCGCGATCAATACTTCAGCGCGGATTTTTTCTGCTATCACGTCGGGCAATAGAGATTGATCTAGCCAATTTTCTTCTTTGCATCTGGTTTTATACAGTTGCGCCCATTCAGCATATTGTTGGGAGTCGAGCGAACTCAGTGCGCCTTGCACAAGTTTGATTCGCCAAGCCTGCTGCAATTGCCACGCTTGCTGCGCCAGTTTGGCGATAGCAGCGGGGCTGGCGACCGAATCAGTGGGCAAATTCGCGCGCACGATCCGTTCCCACAACATTGATTCCTGCACATTGTTGAGCAAGCGCGGAATGTTGCCGTCGCCCCAAGCGTCGATGCTGTCTTGCCAACATTGTTGCAGCCATGCACCGAGCGGCATGATGCGGGCAGAAGGCCACGCCGTTTTTCCCGCTGAGATTTGTTGCGTGTTATGTTCGGTTGCGAACAATCGTGCAAGACGATTGTTCGCTGTCAGTAATATAGTGTCGCTGTTGAATTCGGGTAAACTGCTCACGGAGTAATGTTAAATAGTTTATTATAATCAAATAGTTATAGTATGTTGGCTTGGATGCGCTGATTTAGTTCGAGATCTAAGCAAGACTAGGCGTGAACAAAAAATAGCGCCGCCGCATAGTCGTTCCTATGTAAGGCGTTATTTTTTGTTTGCAACGACGTATTGCGACGATATCGGACTAAAGCAGTGCATCCCTACCTTTTTTCATACTGCATACTGCCGAACATTGCTTCGCGCGCCTTGTCGTCAATCGGTCCTTCTTTGCGCAACTCAGTTAAGACTTTCACGCCGCGTATCACTGCAGGCCGCGCAGCGATTTCATCAAACCATTTTTTCAGATGCGG
>JBEEJL010000167.1:0-3654 GCA_041169175.1 Pseudomonadota bacterium
TGGCCAGCGTGCGCTTATCGTTGCGCCGCCGCGTACGGGTAAAACCGTTATGCTGCAAAATATCGCGTCTTCGATTGCGGCCAACCACCCTGAAGCTTACCTGATCGTTCTTCTGATCGACGAAAGACCGGAAGAAGTGACGGAAATGACGCGCTCAGTGCGCGGCGAAGTCGTATCGAGCACCTTCGACGAACCCGCCACGCGCCACGTGCAAGTGGCCGAAATGGTGATCGAAAAAGCCAAGCGTTTGGTTGAACATAAAAAAGACGTGGTGATATTGCTCGACTCGATTACGCGTCTCGCGCGCGCGTACAACACTGTCGTACCCGCGTCAGGCAAAGTATTGACTGGCGGTGTCGATGCGAATGCGTTGCAACGTCCGAAACGTTTCTTCGGCGCGGCGCGTAACATCGAAGAAGGCGGCTCGCTCACCATTATCGCCACCGCGCTGGTCGATACCGGCTCGCGCATGGACGATGTGATTTACGAGGAATTCAAAGGCACGGGCAATATGGAAATCCATCTTGACCGGCGCATGGCGGAGAAAAGAATTTACCCGGCCATCAACGTCAACCGCTCCGGCACGCGGCGCGAAGAATTGCTCATCGAACAAAGCCTGCTGCAAAAAATCTGGATCCTGCGTAAGCTGCTTTATCCGATGGACGAACTCGAAGCAATGGAATTCCTGCTGGATAAAGTCAAAGCGACCAAGAATAATGCGGAATTCTTTGATCAGATGAAACGTGGATAACTATTTGATTATATTGAATTTTTAAATGTAATCGTTTTATGGTCCAGAGTAATAGCCACGAGCAATTTGCTCTAAGCTACCCAGATAGGCGATAATCTCTTTTTTAATTAGTCGGCGTACACCCCGCCGGCGCTCGCAAAGGAAATACTATGAAAGCAGAAGGCCATCCCGAATATAAAGAAATTGATGTCACTTGCAGCTGTGGCAACAAATTCAAAACCCGCTCGACCATGTTCAAACCACTGAACATCGAAGTTTGTTCCGAATGCCACCCGTTCTACACCGGCAAACAAAAAATGCTGGATACGGCAGGCCGCGTGGACAAATTCCGCAAAAAATACGCTTCCACCAGCACACCGAAGTAATTTGGCAAACATTTGTTCTTCTACTAAAAAGGCAGCTTAGGCTGCCTTTTTTGTTTGTTGTATTCCGCGCACTGTCTGGTAAACTTTTCCCTGTCATCAACCGTCAAACCAATACCACCAACTTCGGGAAATTCCCTATGAAAACCACTGTTACATTACGTACGCTACTCGCCGCAACCATGGCTGTCACCTTGCTTGGTTCATGCGCTACTAACCCGGTCACCGGCCAACGTCAATTCAACTTGATGAGCGAGAGCGAAGAAATCGCTACCGGCAAACAAGCTGATGGCGATGTGAAAAAAGAATACGGCGTATATAACGACCCGACGCTGCAAGCGTATGTAAATGAAATCGGTCAGAAGCTCGCGCGCAGCTCGCAGCGCGCCAATCTGGAATGGCATTTCACCGTAGTCGATTCGCCCGAGATCAACGCATTCGCCTTGCCCGGCGGTTACATATATGTCACGCGCGGCATCATGGCGCATCTGAATAGCGAAGCAGAACTCGCCGGCGTAATCGGCCACGAAATCGGCCACGTCACGGCGCGTCACGGCGCGCAAGCACAGAGCCAAGGCACCATCGCCCAAGTCGGCGCAGTAGCGGCAGAGATACTCGGCCAAGTGTATGGCGGCGTACAAGGCCTGGGCGAAGTCGCCGGACAAGTCGGCCAAGCGGTGATTCTTAAACACGGTCGCGAGCACGAATTACAAGCGGACCAGCTCGGCGCAGAATATTTATCCCGTGGCGGCTACAACGCGAAGACCATGATCGCCGTTATCGGCACGCTAAAAGCGCAAGAACTTGCAGCAGCAGAACGTGCACGTGTGGCGGGCAAAACACCGCAGCGTATGCCGGACTGGTTATCCTCGCATCCCTCCAACGATCAACGCTTGAATGACATCGTCAATATCGCGGCCAAATATCCAGCGACACCTGGCGACGGTAATCGCAATACCTATTTGCAGCGCACCGGCAATATGTCGTTCGGCGATAGCCGCGAACAAGGCATCACGCGCGGCAATAATTTTTATCACGAACCGCTCAACTTCACTATCACTGCACCGCAAGGTTGGAAGTTCCAGAATTCACCCGACAAATTAGTTGTGGTGAATGCGGCTGGCGACGCGGCGCTGATTATGGCGTCCGTGACTGGCGCCGGTGCGAATCCGAATGAAATTTTCAAAGCGGTATTCAAACCCGATAGCGGCAACGTAAGCAATACTTCGGTGAATGGATTTCCTGCTACCTCATTCAAAGGCACCAGCCAAGGCAAACCGGTGCAGGGCGTGTTGATGGCCTATGGCGGACAGCAGTTTATGTTTGTGCCGCAAGCCAAAGACGACGCGGCGATGCAACGTTCGCGTAATGAAATGTCTGCCGCATTGAATGGCTTTCACGCCATGACAGCGACAGAAAAACAAGCGGCCCGCCCCTATACTTTGCGCACGGTGAGCGCGCAGCGCGGCGCTACCTTCGCCGCTCTCGCCCGCACTTCGCCGCTTGGACAATTCGCCGAACAGGAACTGCGTTTGCTCAACGGCCTCTATCCTTCCGGCGAACCGGCGCAGGGACAACTGATCAAAATCGTCGAGTAAGCATTGGCGCTACACCCCACCGCATCGCGCGCACCGTGGAAAGAAATAACTTTCGACGGTACGCGTACGCCGGTTAAAACATTTCTTTTTCTTCTCGTCTGTCTGGCTTGGATACTCCCCGGCCTCGTCGGCCATGATCCGTGGAAGCCTGATGAGGCGCTGAATTTCGGCTACATCCATCGCATTGTGCAAAGCGCTGATTGGCTCGTCGCGCCGCAAGGCGGCGAAAGCCTTTCCGCCAAAGCGCCGCTTTACTCACTCACCGCTGCCGCATTTGCACGCGCGCTGAACGGCGTTTTGCCTATGCACGATGCAGCGCGACTCGCCACTGGTTTTTACATGGCACTGGCGATGCTGTTTACCGGGCTAACGGCACGCGAATTATTCGGTTTTCGTTTTGGTCGTTTGTCGGTCTTGATATTTATTGGCTGTCTCGGTCTATTGCTACGCGCGCATGAAATGGTCAGTGATGTCGCCTTACTAAGCGGACTCGCGCTGGCGTATTGGGGCCTAGCAAAAAGCCGCGTCAGTGGATTTGTCGGCGGTGCAGCGATCGGCACCGGCATCGGCATCGCCTTCATGTCCAAAGGACTAATCGCACCTGCAATCGTTTGCACTATCGCGCTATTGCTGCCGATCATTTTTCGCGAATGGCGCAGCCTGCGTTTTTTACAAGCGTGGGTAGTCGCGCCTTTTGCCGCATTGCCGTGGATTGCACTGTGGCCACTGGCACTCAACAAACGTTCGCCAGAATTATTGGCGCATTGGTTGAGCGCAAATAGTCTCGGCGGATTTTTTTCCAGCGTTACCAACACCCCCTGGCAAGACCTGCGCTTTTATCTTGAGCTATTGCCCTGGTATGCGTGGCCCGCGCTGCCGCTGGCACTATGGGCGCTGTGGGCGAACGGCCGTAAAGGATTGGCTTATCCGTCAACGCAATTAC
>JBEEJL010000168.1:0-4414 GCA_041169175.1 Pseudomonadota bacterium
ATCGATGATTAAAAGCGCTGACGATATTAAAACGGCCTGGGACTACGCCGCGACAGGCGGACGCGTCAATCAAGGCCGCGTCATCGTCGAGGGCTTTATCGATTTTGATTATGAAATCACCTTGCTTACCGTGCGTGCCCTCGGGGCAGACGGAAAAAGCGAAACCTATTTCTGCGAACCGATTGGCCACAAACAAGTGAACGGCGACTACGTTGAAAGCTGGCAACCGCAAGCCATGTCGGGTGCCGCATTATTAAAAGCAAAACAAATCGCCAAAGCGGTCACCGATAATCTCGGCGGGCGCGGCATATTCGGTGTGGAATTATTTGTTAAAGGCGACCATGTCTGGTTTAGCGAAGTCAGCCCGCGTCCGCACGACACCGGCTTGGTGACAATGTGTACACAAGTACAGAGCGAGTTTGAATTACATGCACGTGCGATTCTTGGTTTGCCGGTGAATACGGCAATGCGATCGCTCGGTGCGAGCGCAGTGATTTACGGCGGCGTGGATGGCGTAGGTATTTCTTTTGTTGATATCGATCACGCGTTGCGTATACCTGAAAGTGATATTCGCTTATTCGGTAAACCCGAGTCGTTTGTAAAAAGGCGTATGGGCGTGGCATTTGCGACGGGTGAAAATATGCAGCAAGCGCGTGAAAGAGCACGCCAATGTGCGTCCAGAGTAAAGACAAAAAGTTAAATATAATCAAACAGTTACAGATATATCACTAATTAAATTATCAAAAGGAAAAATCATGACAAACGCCATTCGTATTCACCAAACCGGCGGTCCAGAAGTATTGAAATGGGAAGCGATTGAAGTCGGCCAACCTGGCGCGGGCGAAGTCCGCATCAAACATACTGCAGTCGGTTTGAATTATATCGACGTGTATCACCGCACAGGCTTGTATCCGATGAGCTTGCCGTTCTCGCCGGGCCTTGAAGCTGCAGGCGTAATCGAAGCGATCGGTGCGAACGTCAGCGAATTAAAAGTCGGCGACCGCGTTGCCTACGGCACGGGTCCGATTGGCGCGTATTGCGAAGCGCGCGTGATGCCCGTAGAAAAATTAGTCAAACTGCCTGCGAGTATTTCCGACCAGCAAGGCGCCGCCATGATGTTGCAAGGATTGACCGCGCAATACTTGCTGCGTCGTATCTATAAAGTCAAAGCCGGTGACACTATTTTGATTCATGCTGCAGCTGGAGGGGTAGGGCTGATCGTGTGCCAATGGGCCAAGTATCTCGGCGCGACTGTGATCGGTACCGTAGGCAACGACGAAAAAGCCGCGCTGGCCAAAGCCAACGGTTGCGATTATCCGATTGTGTACACCCGCGAAGATTTCCAGCAGCGCGTGATGGAAATCACCGACGGCAAAAAATTACCGGTGGTTTATGATTCCATCGGTAAAGACACCTTCATGAAATCGCTCGACTGTCTGCAGCCGATGGGCCTGATGGTCATCTTCGGCAATTCTTCCGGCCCCGTCGCGCCATTTGATCCGGGCATACTCGGCGGTAAAGGCTCGCTATTTGTCACCCGCCCCACACTGGCGCATTACGCCGGTGCGCGTAAAGATTTGGTGCCGATGGCAGAAGAATTATTTGACGTCGTCGCTAAAGGCGCAGTGAAAATTTCCATCAATCAGACTTATGCGTTGAAAGACGCAACACAAGCGCATCGTGATCTGGAAGCGCGCAAGACGACGGGTTCGACGGTGTTTACGGTTTAATCAATTAGGGCGGAATCTCTTGCAGGCTTTCGCCCGAAGAGATATTGTAGGTTGTGCTGAGGTACGAAGCGCATCGGTCGCGATTGATGCGCTTCCTGCGTCAGCACATCCTACGAAGTAGTGAATATTTCCACATTCAATTTTTTCACTACGTTTGTCATAGATTTTATTGAGCCAATATCTACCAACGGATTGGTTTCGTTATTTAACCGCGACACATGCTGCAGCCGACGGAATTCACGATAAGCATCGGCGCAATCATTCGCTAACTCATTCGGTATCAGCCCAGCTTCGCCGCAATATTTCAGCAGAGCAATATTGCCTTTATTCAAAATCAAGAATGGGTGTTGTACTGAATGTAACAGCACGAGGAATTGCACAATAAATTCCACATCGATAATGCCGCCGCGTCCTTGTTTGATGTCGATCAAACCTTCTGTTTCTTTATGTTGTGCGCGCATTTTTTCTCGCATGGCGAGAATTTCTTTTTTTAATTCGTCAGGCTTACGCGGCTGCTTGAGAATTTTCTCTCGTAGCGCCTCGAATTTTTCGCCTATGCCTTTATCGCCCGCTACAAAGCGCGCGCGCGTAAGTGCTTGATGCTCCCACACCCACGCGCGCTGGCGTTGGTAATCGTCGAAAGCTGCAAACGACGACACCAGCAAACCGCTCACGCCATCGGGCCGCAGGCGCAAATCGGTTTCATAAAGTATCCCGGCCGAGGTGAGGGTTGAGAGCGAGCTGATGAGTTTACGTGCCAGATTCGCATATATGGTTTCAGCGTTCGGTTGATCATCGTCGTAGAGAAAAATCATGTCCAGATCGGATGCGTAACCGAGCTCCTTGCCGCCCAGTTTGCCGTAGCCGATCACGGCAAAACGCGGCTGCTGCTGGTCGCTGCCATTTTTATGTTGCATCTCGCGCCAGCAAAGTTCCAGCGACAGTTCAATCACACTATCAGCGAGTTCAGTGATGTGGTCGCTCAAGGTTTCCAGCGACATCAATCCTTCGATGTCTTGCGCTAATAAGCGAAATGTTTGCGTGTGTTTAAAGTGACGCAAACCATCCATGCGCTTTTCTTGGTCCGTTTCATGTAATAAGGCGTTACGAATTTGCAGCCTCAGCGCGGGCCAGTCGGGTGGACTGTGCAGCAAGCGCGTATCGACTAACTCATCTAATAGAATGGGATGCTGGCTCAAGTAATTGGCTGCCCACGGACTCGCCGCCATCAGCTTCGCCAGTCGTTCCAAGGCTTCGGGATGTTCGCTCAACAGTGCGAGGTAGGCGGCGCGGCGGTCGATGACCTCGCTAAAATCCAATAGGCGAAACAGAGTTTTATCTGCCTGCTGTTGGCGCGAGGCTGTTTCGATCATGTGCGGAATCATTAGGTCGAGACGCGTGCGGCTGGACTCGGGCAGACGGGAATAGTGAGACGACTCGCGCATCAGTTTCAGCCGCTGCAAAACCGCGTTCGGGTCGCTGAATGTTGAAGGCAAAGTCGCGCCTGTTTGTGTGCCTTGCCAAACATCTGACAGGTTTTCCGTTGTGGTGTTGGTTTTTTTATCTTCGCCGAATACTATCTCAAAATGGCGCGACACTTCTACGCGATAGCCGTTAAGCACGGATAAAAATTTTGTGTAATCACTGAAGCCCATAGACTCAGCGATCAGTGCGCGATCATCCTCATTCGTTGGAAGCGTTTGCGTTTGGGCATCGTCGAGATATTGCAGGCGATGTTCGAGGTTGCGAAAAAACTTATAATAATCAATAAGTTGTGAAACTTCTTCTTGTGGAAGAATTTGCCGTGAAGCAAGTTGTTGTAGCGTCGTTAATGTCGGTTTGAGTTGTAAATCTTTTTCGCGTCCACCGCGAATCAGTTGAAACACTTGTGCGATGAATTCTATTTCGCGGATGCCGCCAGGGCCGATTTTGATATTGTTGGCCGCGTCTTTTTGCGCGGCAGCGCGACGGATTTGCGCATGCACATCGCGTAAATCGGCGATCGCACCGTAGTCGAGATAGCGGCGATAGACGAACGGCTGGACGATTTTGTCCAGGGCACGCGCTTGCGTTTTATCACCGCAGACGACGCGGCCCTTGAGCCAGGCGTAACGTTCCCACGGTCTGGCCTGACTATAAAAATATTCTTCCAGCGTGTCGAAACTCGAAACCAACGATCCGCTGTCGCCGTAAGGGCGCAGGCGCATATCCACCCTGAAGACAAAACCATCGGTCGTAATTTCATGCAGCGCACGGATGACTTGTTTGCCGAGCAAGGTGAAATATTGATGATTATCAATGCTGCGCGCGCCGTTGGTCATGCCGTCTTCGGCATAGACAAATACCAGATCGATGTCGGATGACACATTGAGTTCTTCGCCGCCAAGCTTGCCCATGCCGACTATCAGCAGCGATTGCTCATTGCCTTGTGCATCCAGCGCCGCGCCGTATTCTTGTTTCAACTGAAGATGCGCGTTTTTCAGCGCACAGTTGAGCGTGATTTCAGCCAAATCAGTTGCAGCACGCATGACTTCGTGTACGTCGGCCATGCCATTTAGATCGCGCGTAATCAGACGCAGCATCACTCGTTTGCGCAGATTTCGCAGGCCAGCGAGCAAATGGTTTTGGTTGGATAAATCTTGCACTTGCAAGAAATTTTGCATCGCCTCAAACGAGTAAGGCGT
>JBEEJL010000169.1:0-7443 GCA_041169175.1 Pseudomonadota bacterium
TTGACATGCTTTTTCCCTCATACAGAATTATTATAAGTATTTGATTATATTAAACTATTTACACTAATATAAAACACTCACATTGTCTGTGCCGACCCACTCAGTCAACGATTGAATTAACGCATCGCTCAAGCGCACGCGCTTGCTCTCAGGCAATTCCAGGTCGCAAGCGGCGCTGCCGTTGTGATACGTAATACCTACTGGGCATTCGCCGCCAATATATGGCGTCAAAATTTCATTGAGCTTTTTCGCGTTGGCTTGCCCATTGAAACTCAGTTGCAATTTTTTAGCGAATCGTGCGCGCGCTGAAGCGAGGTCATAAATATTTTCTGCGATGATGCGTACCGTATCCGACGCGCTGCCTTCGTCGCTGCGGAACTGGCTGTTCTCCACGCGGGCTTCGACAATAATCAAACCATCGTCTTGCAACAGCGGTCGGCTTTGCTCGAAGGTTTTGTCGTATAACACCACTTCACGTTGCGCAGTGTCGTCGCTCAATGTCAGTATCGCCATGCGGCCGCGCCCGTTCTTGGCATTGCGCACACGCGTACCGACGATAATGCCGGCGAACCATTGCGTGGGCGACTTGGCGAAGCCACGCTCACCGCCGCCGTATGCCGCACGCTCGCTGGGTTTTGCATTGGCCAAACCCGTCTTGGCGAAGCCGCGCACTTGGTCTTTATACGAATTAAACGGATGGCCGCTGTAGTAATAACCTAATGCGAGTTTTTCGTTCTGTAATTTTTCGCGTTCGTTCCATTCTGGCACGTTGACCAAACTCAGCGCTGCATCATTTTCTCCACCCGCGTCGCCGAACAAGCTGACCTGGTTCGCGCTGGCTGCCGCTTGCTCGGCCGCTTCCATCGCCGTTCCTGCACTGGCAAGCAAGCTGGCACGATGCGGATTGATGTTATCGAACGCGCCCGCGCGGATTAAAGATTCAACGGTGCGCTTATTTACCAGACGTTTATCCGAACGACGGCAGAAATCGAACAGGTCTTTGAACGGCCCGCCCTCTTCGCGCGCGCGCGTAATGCTCTCGACCGCTGATTGTCCCGTACCCTTGATTGCGCCGAGGCCATAGCGAATCGAATGATCATCTACGGGCTCGAAACGATAGTTCGATTGGTTAATATCCGGTGGCAAAATTTTAATTTTATTGCTGACGCAATCGTCGTGGAGTATTTTGACTTTGTCTGTGTCGTCCATCATCGACGACATGTTGGCTGCCATAAAGCAGGCGATGAAATGCGCTTTGAGATACGCGGTCTGGTAAGCGACCAAGGCATAGGCGGCGGCGTGCGATTTGTTAAAGCCGTAACCGGCAAACTTTTCCATCACGTCGAACAACAAATTCGCGCGGCCTTCGGGAATACCGTTTTTCTCCGCGCCGCGCACGAACATACTGCGCTGCGCCGCCATCTCATCGGCTTTCTTTTTACCCATGGCGCGGCGGAGTAAATCCGCGCCGCCCAAACTATAGCCGCCGATCACCTGCGCCGCCTGCATTACCTGCTCTTGATAAATCATGATGCCGTAAGTCGGCGCGAGTATCGGCTCCAGGCGCGAATCGGGATAGACAATTTTCGACGGGGTTTTTTTCTGCTCGATATAAGTCGGAATCAGGTCCATCGGACCCGGACGATACAGCGCGACCAGCGCGATGATGTCTTCGAAGCGATCTGGCTTGGCGCGGCGGAGCAAATCAATCATGCCCGACGATTCAAACTGGAACACCGCAACGGTGTTGCCCTTGGCGAAAATTTTCTGGAACGTCAGCTCATCAGCCAACGGCAAGGTTTCCAACTGTAAATCTTTTTGTTCCGGATGCAGCGCATGGATAAAGGCCATCGCGCGCGCAAGAATGGTCAGCGTGGTCAGCCCCAAGAAGTCGAACTTCACCAAGCCGATGGCTTCGACGTCATCCTTGTCGAGTTGGCTGACTGCGTCATTCGAACCTTCAGCCATATATAAAGGTGTGAAATCGGTGAGCTTACCCGGCGCTATTAATACGCCACCGGCGTGCATCCCGACGTTGCGCGTCATGCCTTCGAGTTTTTCTGCCAACTCAAATAGCTGGCGGACTTCTTCTTCTTTTTCTATGCGCTCATTCAGTTGCGGCTCGACTTCACGCGCTTTTTTCAGCGTCATGCCGATTTCAAAGGGTATTAACTTGGCAATCGAATCGACAAATCCATAGGGCAAATCAAGCACGCGCCCAACGTCACGCACCACGGCTTTTGCCGCCATCGTGCCGAAGGTCACAATTTGCGACACCGAATCAGCGCCGTATTTTTGTTTCACGTAATCGATGACGCGCCCGCGCCCTTCCTGACAAAAGTCCACGTCAAAGTCGGGCATGGAGACGCGATCAGGGTTGAGGAAACGTTCGAACAGCAAATCGTAACGCAAGGGGTCGAGATCGGTGATGCCTAAAGAATAGGCAATGAGCGAACCAGCGCCAGAGCCGCGACCGGGGCCGACAGGCACATGATTATGTTTGGCCCAATAAATAAAATCCGCCACGATAAGAAAATAACCGGAGAAACCCATTTTCACAATCGTATCGGCTTCGAAGTCGAGGCGCTGCACATAGCGCGCGCGCTTCTCCTCGCGCATGGCGGCGTCGGGAAATAATTGTATCAGGCGTTGCTCCAAGCCGATATGCGCTTGCTGACGCATATAATCGTCGAGCGGAATATTATCCGGCGTAGGAAATAACGGCAGGCGCACTATTCCCAACGGCAATTCGAGGTTGCAACGTTTGGCGATTTCGACTGAGTTCTGCAAGGCTTCCGGGAATTCAGCAAACAGCGTCGTCATTTCCTGCTGTGTTTTGAAATATTGCTGTTCGGTAAATTCTTTTTTACGTCGTTGATCGCCGAGAATGTGGCCTTGCGAAACACACACGCGCGCTTCGTGTGCGCGATAATCATCGGCAGCTAAAAATTGCACTGGATGCGTGACAACGGCGGGAATGTCGGAGGAGGAAGCTAACTCTGCCGCGAGCGACACGTATTCTTCCTCGCGCGGCGCCCCTGTGCGTTGTAGCTCGATATAAAATCTGGTGGGAAATATGCGCGACCAATGCTCGGCATTTTTTTTCGCCTGTTCTATATTATCTTGTTGCAGCGCCTGGCCAATGTCGCCCTGCTCGCCACCGGATAAGGCAATCAATCCGGCGCAGAATTTTTCGTTTAACCAATCACGGCGGATTTCCGCGCGCCCACGGAATTGATTTTCGCGGTACGCGCGCGATAACAACTCGCATAGCGCAAGATAACCTTGATGATTGCGACATAACAAGAGTAAGCGCGAAGCTTGTTCACGATTTGCATCGTTGCTGATCCACACATCTGCGCCGACAATTGGCTTTATGCCTTTGGCGCGAGCGGCGGTGTAGAACTTCACCACACCGAATAAATTGGATAAATCCGTCACGCCGAGTGCTGGCATTTTGTCGCCCGCCGCGGTCGAAACTGCGTCATCGATGCGCACCATACCGTCGGTAATGGAAAATTCGCTATGTACGCGGAGATGAATGAATTGGGGTGACGACATATGAGTGCGTGACTTTTTTTGCAGCAAAACGTTAGACTAATTTTACACCATGCGATATGTCAGAAGCATGGGAAGAATTTGTTAAAATGAAATATGGATTACTGCTGAGAATATATAACTATATGTTTAATATAAATAATTTTATTTTTGTTTTTGCTTGCTTGAGTTTCAGTTCGGCAACACACGCCTTTGACATCGCTAATTTCAAAACCGGCATGACGCGCGAAGAAGTCAAAGCGCAATTACCCGGCTGGGGATTCGACAAAATTCTCGATACCGCGCCGGACACTTTATTTCTCTACGACAACCTGGAAAAGGAAACTCATCGCCGTTTTCGTTTGCAGTTTTGCAACGAACGTTTGCAAGGTGTTGAGCAATGGGTCAAAGCGTCATCGAAACATTTTGCTACGATGAGCAGCAATTACACGCGGCAATATGGACAACCAATTTGGTTTGAGTCGGGCGTCAACGTGATTAGCAGCGGCGAAAAACATTCGATCTACGCAGCATGGCGCAACGGCGAAGATTTCATTAGTCTGCGCCACGCGATGTTTCCTGTCGGCGAAGATCTGTCGGTGTTTCATGAATCGACTAATCCATGCTGGAAATCGCCACAGAAATAGTTAAATAAAATCAAATAGTTACAATACTATCTGCGCACAGCAAAAAATTCTTTTAATAGCGTCGCGCAATCTTCTGCCAACACCCCGCCGGTCACTTCAGCGTGATGATTCAATTTTGTTTCGGCAAATAAATTCACCACACTGCCTGCTGCACCAGTCTTCGGATCGCTCGCGCCGAAGATCACTTGCGCGATGCGCGCGTGCATAATCGCTCCGACGCACATCGCGCACGGCTCCAACGTGACGTATAACTCGCATTCGGGCAAACGGTAGTTGCCTATTTTTTCAGCAGCATCGCGCAGCGCGCGGATTTCTGCGTGGGCGGTGGGATCGTGTTTGGCAATCGGCGAATTAAAACCGCGACCGATAATCACGCCGTCTTTGACGACAATAGCCCCGACCGGCACTTCACCGGCGGCTCCCGCTTCATGCGCGAGACTGATGGCCTCGCGCATGAAGATGAGATTTTTCTGCGCAGCGTCCAATGACATTAAACCTGCGGATTGACTTTTTCTAACTTCGATTGCAGTTTATTCAGCGCGGATAAATAGGCTTTGGCCGAGGCGACGACAATGTCGGTGTCGGCGCCGAGACCGTTCACTATGCGTCCGCCTCTGGCCAATCTCACTGTCACTTCGCCTTGCGACTCGGTGCCGCTGGTGATGTTGTTGACGGAATACAGTTGCAGCTCAGTACCGCTGTTAACCAGCTTTTCAATCGCTTTGAACGACGCATCGACCGGGCCGCTGCCTTCGGATTCGGATTTTTTTTCTGCACCATCTTCCGTGATAACAATTCGCGCGCGCGGTGTTTCGCCGGTTTCTGAGTGCGCCATGAGCGAGACAAAAGCGAAATGCTCGTTCTCATGCGTGACCGCTTCACCGCTGACTAATGCATGAATATCTTCGTCGAAAATTTCGTGCTTTTTATCGGCGAGTTCTTTGAAGCCTTTAAACGCATCGTTGAGCGCTTGCTCCGATTCGAGTGCGATACCGAGCTCTTCCAGTCGCGCCCTGAATGCGGTGCGGCCCGAATGTTTACCCAACACCATTTTGTTGGCGTTCCAGCCCACGTCTTGCGCACGCATGATTTCGTAGGTCTCGCGGTGCTTGAGTACGCCGTCCTGATGAATGCCCGCCTCATGCGCAAACGCATTGGCGCCGACGATGGCTTTGTTCGGCTGCACCGGGAAGCCGGTGATACCGGAAATCAATTTGCTTGCCTGAACTAAATGCGTGGCGTCGATGCTGGTGTCGCACTTAAAGAAATCTTTGCGCGTGCGCACGGCCATCACAATTTCTTCCAGCGATGCATTACCTGCGCGCTCGCCCAGACCGTTGATGGTGCATTCGACCTGTCGCGCGCCATTCATGACTGCAGATAATGAGTTGGCGACGGCCAAACCTAAATCGTTATGGCAATGCACCGACCAAATCGCCTTATCGGAATTCGGCACTTTCTCGATAATTTTGCGCATCAATTCGCCATATTCGCCCGGCACGCCGTAACCGACGGTGTCAGGAACATTAATCGTTTTTGCGCCGGCTTTAATGACGGCTTCAAATACGCGACACATAAAATCCAGATCGGAACGGCTGGCATCTTCGGCAGAAAATTCCACATCATCAGTAAACGTACGCGCGAATTTCACCGCGTTAATGGCTGATTCCAGCACCATCTCCGGTTGCATGCGCAATTTTTTTTGCATGTGTATCGCGGAAGTGGCGATAAAGGTGTGGATGCGTCCGCTCGCAGCAGGCTTGATTGCGTCGGCGGCTTTCTGAATGTCGCCGGTTTGCGCGCGGGCGAGGCCGCAGACTGTGCTGTCTTTGATGGCGCTGGCGACGGCATGCACCGCGTCGAAATCCGCTTGGCTCGACGCAGGGAATCCGGCTTCGATCACATTGACGCGCATTTTTTCCAGCAGCTTGGCGATGCGCACTTTTTCTTCGCGTGTCATGGATGCGCCGGGGCTTTGTTCGCCATCGCGTAAGGTGGTATCGAATATGATCAATTGGTCAGACATGGTGGCTCCGTAAAATATTTTGCAGACGAAGAAAGTGAACAAGATTCATCCGTAGATTTTAACTTATCTACCGATGCTACAACCGGATTGTGGGGGGTGGGATTATTTGCGCGTGCGGCGCAGCAGCTTGCGAAGAATCAAGCTGGTGAGGATCGGGGCGAGTAAGCGGAAAATCGTTTTCATGGAATCAATATAAACAAGTTGTTGATGCTGTGCAAGTGTTGCGCGCAATGATTGAAAATAATTGGCTAGTCATAAAACCAAATGTTAATGTAACTATTTGATTATATTAATATTTTTTGACTTAATTGGTTACTTTCAAAATGCGACTATGTTCGTCGTGATACACGACCATACGCTTTTGTTGCTGCCAATTGGTCAGATTATTTTTGCTCACTTGTAATGCATCGGCCTGTTCTTGCATCGATATATGGTTCACCGCTTTACGCGCTTCACGATTGGCAAAGCGATACCAGTTGGTCAGCGCCCAGAAAAATAATACGCCGGCCATGATCACCACGACCAAGGAATAGGTCGGAAAATTATCGACAAATGCCTGCCAGCCTTCCATCACAATGAACTCATCGCGAAATAATGCGAAGCCACCCAACCAGCCGAGTAAAGTGATCAACGGGATCCATAAGTAGATCCATCCCATCCAGAACGCGAGCGTGAGTGCTCGATAAGCCAAGCGACGCGGGATTGACAAACGCTCGGGCACATTCAGTATCAGCGGCGTGGATAATTGAAAATTGCGATCAACTTTCATACAGTGACTCCCCGGTCGGGGCTTTGCCAGCGGGCGCGCTTGCCTTTGGTACGTAATAACACCAAGGGCAACGCCATCACGGTAGTAAACATATTCAGCAGCCAATAAGCCAGGGGATACCAGATGGTCCAGTAATAATTACGAAACAGTTCTTTGTCGTAGCGACGATCTAACACCAAACTAACGGCTATCTGAATCAAGCAGGTGGTACCGATAATGACGCCGGTCCATTGCGGAATAATAGTCTTGACCCAAAACGGTTGCGGCACAATCAAGAATTTACCCGCCACCCACAAGATGATGGTCACCAGCATCGAATACGACCACATCATACTGGTAAGATATTCGATGTAAACCGGCCACATGCGTCGCTTGCGCCAACTTTTCCACATACCAGCGTATTTCAGAATCGCTTGCGCGCCGCCCATCGCCCAACGCAGGCGTTGGCGCCACAAACCCATGAA
>JBEEJL010000170.1:0-4900 GCA_041169175.1 Pseudomonadota bacterium
AACGCGAGCAAATCCTGCCAGCGATGCCAGGTATGCAAATTGACAAACGCATCCATACCCAAGGCTAAAGCGAGCTGGATGGTTTTGCCGAATTCCATGCGTAATTCCGTCAGCGTATCAACGGTGTAACTCGCCTTGTCGCGCTTGACTTCACGTGCATCGACAACAAATTTACTATTCCCCGTAATCGCCGCTTGCACCATTGC
The DNA here is from genome assembly GCA_041169175.1 of Pseudomonadota bacterium. Lineage (GTDB taxonomy): Bacteria > Pseudomonadota > Gammaproteobacteria > Burkholderiales > JBEEJL01 > JBEEJL01. The sequence goes on from JBEEJL010000170.1 coordinate 207, forward strand.
CAGACGTTGCTCGCCTGAGGCGCGCGGCACGCTGCGTTGCCACGGCTTACCCGCAGGAATAAAACGGATTTGTTCGAGCTTGAACTGCGCCGCCATTTCTTCTGCCAAGCGCAGATGGCCAAAGTGTATGGGGTCAAAAGTGCCGCCGAGAATACCGATAGAGGTGGGAGTCAAAACGTTTTACTTTTCAAGTGCGTATCTGCCCGTTGCCGAGCACGATATATTTTAATGAGGTGAGGCCTTCGAGTCCCACTGGACCGCGCGCGTGCAATTTGTCGGTGGAAATGCCGATCTCGGCACCGAGCCCGTATTCAAAGCCATCAGCAAAGCGCGTCGAAGCATTCACCATCACGCTGGATGAATCGACTTCGCGCAAGAAGCGCATGGCGCGCGTGTAATCTTCGGTAACGATGGCGTCAGTGTGCGCCGAACCATATTGCGTAATGTGCGCAATCGCTTCATCGAGATTTTTTACGATACGCACAGCGAGTATCGGCGCGAGGTATTCCGCATACCAATCTTCTTCCGTCGCAGTTTTCATTTGCGGCACCAGCTGGCGCGCCTCGGCGTCGCCGCGAAGCTCGACTATTTTATCCAAGTAAATTTGCGCTAAGGGCGGCAACACTAATGCAGCGATTTTTTCGTGCACCAATAAAGTTTCCATGGTGTTGCAAGTGCCATAACGCTGCGTCTTGGCGTTGTCGGCGATTTTTACTGCTTTGTCGAGATCGGCTTTGGAGTCGATATACACATGACAGACGCCATCGAGATGTTTGATCACCGGGATGCGCGCATCGCTGCTGATACGTTCAATCAAACCTTTGCCGCCGCGCGGCACGATCACATCGACATATTTATTCATGGTGATCAATTCACCCACAGCCGCTCGGTCAGTGGTCTCGATGACTTGCACTGCATCTTCGGGCAAGCCAGCGGCGCGCAGACCTTTATGCACGCAAGCTGCGACGGCTTGATTGGAATGCAAAGCTTCCGAACCACCGCGCAAAATACAGGCGTTACCTGACTTGAGGCACAGCCCAGCTGCATCCGCTGTCACGTTGGGTCGTGACTCATAAATGATGCCGATCACGCCGAGCGGCACACGCATGCGACCGACTTGAATACCGGTCGGTCGATATTTTAGATCGGAAATTTCACCTATCGGGTCGGGCAAGGCAGCGATTTGCTCCAGGCCTTCGGCCATCACCGCTATCGCTTTTGCATCCAGCTTGAGCCTATCAACCAGGGCTTCTTCCAGGCCTTTATCGCGAGCCGCGATTAAATCCTTGGCGTTAGCCGCAATAAGATTCGCCGCATCAGAACGGATGGCTTTAGCCATTTCCATTAGCGCGGTATTTTTTGCCGCCGTGCTCGCGCGGGCGACCACGCGCGACGCGACGCGCGCTTGCTCACCGACTTGCTTCATATACGTTTTGATATTTAACTTAGCATCCATCATTACACCATCATTTGTTTTAACGCAGGTTTACCTGCTGTCAGTAAAGCTAACTGCAATAATTCATCCCACACATCGCCACGGCGCAAGCCCTTAATTAATTTGTCCGTTTGCGCGGCCTGCGCCAGCGCGACTTTCATTTGTTTCGGGTCGGCGTTGCGCGCGGCTTTTTCCATCATATTTTGCCGTGCGCCCCACACGCGTGCGTCGCGCATGAGCTGCGCCGCCTGTCGCCCGGCCTGCAAACCTTCGCTGACTTTATAGAGCGCGCGAATTTCTTCGGTAATGGCCCACAACACCAACGGCGGTGCGGTACCTTCGCCCTGCAAGCCTTCCAGCATACGCGTCAAACGCGGAATATCGCGCGCCAACACGGCTTCGCCCAGCTTCCATACATCATAGCGCGATACGTCGAGTACCGCCTCACGTACTGCATCGCCATCCAGCTTACCTTCTGGAAATAACAGCGCGAGCTTTTGCACCTCTTGATACGCCGCGAGCAAATTACCTTCGACTCGCTCGGTCAACCATTGCAGCGTTTCTTTATCGCACTGTTGCTTTTGCACCGCGAGACGCTCGCCTAGCCAGGCCGGTAATTGCAAACGCGACACTTCTTTCGCTTCGACTGCGACAGCGGTTGTTTCCAGCGTCGTGAACCATTTGCTATTTTGTTGCGTGCGATCCAATTCGGGCAAACTAATTAAACAAATTGTGTCGTCCGGCAAGCGCTGGCAAAATTTCACTACGGCTTCTGCGCCTTCCAGGCCCGGCTTGCCGGACGGAATGCGCAATTCCAAAATTCGTTTCGAGGAGAACAGCGAAAAGCTATTCGCACTCATATTCAGCGAAGACCAATTGAAGCCGGGCTCCGCCGTCAACACTTCGCGCTCAACATAACCATCTTTACGCGCGGCCAAGCGTATGCGATCCGCCGCTTCCAGCGTCAGTAACGGCTCCGCGCCGAACACGACGTAGAGCGGCGCCAATTTACGCGCAAGCTGTGAAGCTAATTGGTCGGTCGAAATGCGCATCAGCGTTTCACCAAAGAAATACGGCGCAAAATTTGTTGCGCGGCATCTTGCTGCATGTCGCGGTAGAGCAAAGTTTCTTCCTGCTCTTTTGCCAACACTTGTGCCTCGCTATACGACACGGTGCGGCTGAGTACCAGCTCGCTCGGTGCAATCAACTCTTTTTTCGCTGCATCAACTAATTGATAATTCACCGTGTAGCGCAACTGAAATTCACGCACACGACCTGCGCTGTTTAAGGCCACAATGATTTTTTCTTTTTGTTCGGACGTGAGTTGCAACTGCGCTTCCGCATCGGCCGCCTTGTCGGTCACGCGCGTCACCGACGATTGATTCACCGCACGCTTCACATCCGTCTGCAACTGCGAGCCGGCACCGGCACCTATATATAGTGTAGTAAATGGCAGCGAATTGTCACCGCGTAGCTGAAAGCCGCAGGCAGATAATAATAAATTCAATATAATCAAATACTTATATAACATTCGCTACACCACGATATTCACAATGCGCCCGGGCACTACGACGATTTTTTTAATCGTCTGTCCGTCGATAAATTTTTGCACATTCAGATTCTCGCGCGCCATCACTTCTATCGCTTCACGCGTCGCATCTTTCGGCACCGTGATATGGCCGCGCAATTTTCCTGAGACTTGCACCACCAATTCGATTTCGTCTTGCACCAGCGCAGTTTTATCAACCGCAGGCCAAGCCTGGTCGCGCAATTGCGTACCGGGTTTGAGTTCGCGCCACAACGTATCGCAGATATGCGGCACGATGGGCGACAGCATGATGACGATTTTTTCCAAAGCTTCTTGTATCACACTACGTGCAAGCGGTGTTTTTGTTTCTGTTTTTCCCAACAAATTCATTAGCTCCATCACCGCCGCAATCGCCGTGTTGAATTGTTGACGACGTCCGTAATCGTCGGATACTTTTTGCAAAGTGGCATGCGCGGCAAAACGTACTGATTTCAAATCAGCAGATAATTCTGCGTTGCTGTACGCAGTAGTCACGCCTTGCGCCACGTGCTCGTAAACCAATTTCCACACGCGCTTCAAAAAGCGGAACGAACCTTCAACACCGGTATCCGACCATTCCAAAGTTTGCTCTGGTGGCGAGGCGAACATCATGAATAAGCGCGCGGTGTCGGCGCCGTATTGGTCGATGATGGATTGCGGGTCGATGCCGTTATTTTTCGATTTCGACATGGTGCCGATGCCGCCGGATTCGACTGGCTGGCCGTCGGACTTTAATATCGCGCCGATGCGCTGACCGCGTTCATCGGTTTTAATTTCCACATCGAGTGGATTGAAATAGACAATGCGGCCGGCGGCCGGCTTGCGGAAAAATATTTCGTTCAGCACCATGCCTTGTGTAAGCAAATTTTTGAACGGTTCTTTTTTATCTTGATCCACCAAACCCAAGTCGCTCATGGCACGAGTAAAGAAACGCGAGTAGAGCAAATGTAGAATCGCATGTTCGATACCGCCGATGTATTGATCGGCCGGTAACCAGTATTTCACCCGTTCATCGACCATCGCCTTGTCGTTATCCGCGCTGGTGTAACGCAAAAAATACCAGGACGAATCGACGAACGTATCCATGGTGTCGGTTTCGCGTCGCGCCGGTTTGCCGCATTTGGGGCACGGGCAATGGAGAAACGCCGCATGCTTATTCAGCGGATTGCCGCTACCGTCCGGCACTAAATCTTCCGGCAACTTCACCGGCAATTGGTCATCGGGCACACCCACATCGCCACAAGCATCGCAATGAATGATCGGTATCGGCGTGCCCCAATAACGCTGGCGCGAAATGCCCCAATCACGCAGGCGATACACGGTGCGCTTGTCGCCAAGTGTTTTTGTTTTGAGGTCGGCAGAGACGGCATCGACTGCTTGTTTGAAATCGAGGCCGTTATATTTGCCGGAATTAATCAGCGCGCCGTGTTCGGTGTAAAGGGCGTTCCAAGGCGCGGGCGTGGTGTCGCCCGCCGAAGTACGAATCACCGGCTTGATCGGCAACTGATATTTAGTCGCAAATTCAAAATCGCGCTCGTCATGCGCGGGCACGGCCATCACCGCGCCTTCGCCGTAGCCCATCAACACATAATTCGCTACCCACAGCGGCAGTTGCTCGCCGCTCAAGGGATGCGTGACTGTTAAGCCAGTGGCCATGCCCTTTTTCTCTTGCGTGGCGACGTCGGCTTCTTG
>JBEEJL010000171.1:0-5602 GCA_041169175.1 Pseudomonadota bacterium
CGTAGGTGAGGATTTGTTTACCCGCCTCGGTCACATCGACCACACGCTTGCCATTGCGCACGAAAATATCCACGCCCAATTCGTCTTCGAGCAATTTGATTTGTTTGCTGATGCCGGGCTGTGAGGTGTGTAACGCTTCGGCGGCACTGGAAAGATTGAGGTTTTGGCGTTGGATTTCGAGGGCGTATTTGAGTTGTTGGAGTTTCATGGATGTTCCTTAAATATTTATCGCTTAACTTTTTGTTGTAACAACTGAAAGTTAGAGTCTTAATGAAATTCCCTCCCTTTCAAGGGGAGGGTTAGGGTGGGGATGGGTTTTTTTCTCAACGAATCTGTTATTGCAGTGCTCTGAATAACTTTGCCGGGGGTAGCCCGGCGGCTAGTCACTTTTCTTGCTTCGCCAAGAAAAGTAACCAAAAGAAGGCGAGCCCTCCGCGCCGCTTTTTTATTTTTTTGGTTTGTTGTCGCTGATATTTCTGTTGTGAATCGGGCGGCGAGAAAACTCGCTGGAACCTTCAATTGAAGTCTGAAACACCGCGTAGCTCAAACAGGTTCTCGCCGACGGCCCCCGATCCACAACAAAAATATCAGCGGCGCAGAAGGGAGGACTTTTCTCTCTTCGAATGAAATATTCCAGTGCGTGCGCACTGCGCACGATCAAGCGTTCATGCGTGCAATGTGCGTTGTGCTCGAACATATATTTCGTGCGCAGTGCGCACGCTACGCGATGTCATTCTGAGCGGTAGCGAAGAATCCGCTGTTACGCTTGTCAAATCAACAGCGAAAGGCCGTTCCTTCTCTACCGCGCAGGACGAGAAATTTTCTTTAATAAATAATACTTTCGCCAAATAGCGGTGAAAACGAATCTATAACTATTTGATTTAATTAAATAATTTACTAAATGCTATTTAGTTATTAAACTCTAACATAATATTCTTTTACAGTCTAAGGGATATTGCCTACTATCCACCCTCTATATATATAAGTAGGCGTCGGGCACATGGACTGGTTGTATCCCCTTAGCGGATTAGTGGTTGGCATGATTGTTGGGCTCACCGGTGTCGGTGGTGGCTCGTTGATGACGCCGTTGCTGATGTTGGTGTTTGGCATTTCGCCCGCTATCGCGGTGGGGACAGATTTGCTTTACGCGGCGTTCACTAAAATGGGCGGCTCGGTGGCGCATCATCGTCGTGGCACGGTGCAGTGGAATATTGTCGGTCGGCTTGCGCTCGGTAGCGTGCCCGCTTCTATTGTGACGACCGTGTTTTTGCATTGGCTCGGCGCGGACGCGACGAAATTTAATTCGCTCATCACTTCATCGCTGGGCGTCGCATTAATCCTCACCGCCGGCGCGATAATTTTCCGCGCGCGTTTGGCGCAATACGCTGCGCATGATGCGGCAGCGAAATCCGGTTGGCGCGAAAAATATATTGTGCAGATCACGATTTTCACCGGTGTGGTGCTTGGTGTGTTGGTGACAATTTCATCTATCGGCGCAGGCGCGCTCGGTACCGTCGCGTTATTTTTCCTATATCCGAAATTCAAGCCGGTAAATATTGTCGGCACCGACATCGCCCATGCAGTGCCGCTGACACTCGTTGCAGGTTTAGGCCACGCAGCCATTGGCACAGTCAATTGGTATTTGCTCGCCAGCTTGCTCGTCGGCTCATTGCCCGGCATCTGGATCGGCAGTCATCTCTCATCACGCGTGCCGGAAAAATGGTTGCGCACCGCTTTAGCCACCATGTTGCTGGTTATCGGCGGAAAGTTTGTATTTTAAATTATGTATATCTACGACCAATACGATCAAAAAATAGTTGACGAACGCGTGGCGCAATTCCGCGACCAGACGCGACGCTTTCTCGCGGGTGAGTTGAGCGAAGAAGAATTTCGTCCATTGCGTTTGCAGAATGGTTTATACATTCAGCGTTATGCGCCGATGCTCCGTATCGCCGTGCCGTACGGATTATTGTCAAGCAAACAAGTGCGCAAGTTGGCGCACATCGCGCGCGAATACGATAAAGGCTACGGCCATTTCACCACGCGGCAAAATATTCAATTCAACTGGCCCGCGCTGGAACGAGTGCCGGATATTCTGGCCGAACTCGCCAGCGTCGAAATGCACGCGATTCAAACCAGCGGCAATTGCATTCGTAATACGACAAGCGATCAATTCGCTGGCGTCGCATTTGACGAGTTGATCGATCCGCGTCCGTATTGCGAGTTGATACGCCAATGGAGCACCTTCCATCCTGAGTTTGCTTATTTGCCGCGCAAATTCAAAATTGCGGTGAGTGGTTCGGTAGAAGATCGCGCCGGAACTTTGGTGCACGACATCGGCGTACACGCCGTAAAAAATGACCAGGGTGAAATAGGCTTCCGTATTTTGGTTGGCGGCGGTTTGGGCCGTACGCCGATTATCGGCCATGTGATTCGCGTATTTTTACCGCGCGAACATTTACTCACTTATCTCGACGCGATTTTGCGTGTGTATAACCGCTATGGTCGGCGCGATAACAAATACAAAGCGCGCATCAAAATTTTAGTCAAAGAAATGAAACCGGAAAATTTCGCCAAAAAAGTCGAAGCCGAATGGTTGAATTTCAAAGATGGCCCAGCGACGATTACTGCAACAGAATTCGCGCGCATGGAAAAATCTTTCACTGCGCCTGTGTATAAAAAATATTCGAGCGACGATGCAGAATACGTTAAAAAACTCAATGAAATCAAAGGTTTTGCTAATTGGGCAAAACGTAATGTTTTCCAACATAAAGTCACTGGCTACGCCGCTGTTACCTTGTCATTAAAACCAACCGGCGTTGCGCCGGGCGATGCGACGGACAAGCAAATGGATGCTGTAGCAGCTCTCGCCGACGAATATTCTTTCGGCGAAGTGCGCATCTCGCATGAACAAAATATTATTCTGGCCGACGTAAAACAAGCGGATTTATTCGCCTTGTGGGAACGCGCTAAACAAATCGGTTTCGCCACACCGAACATCGGTTTGCTCACCGACATCATCTGCTGCCCCGGCGGTGATTTCTGCTCGCTCGCGAATGCGAAATCGATTCCGATCGCCGAAGCCATCCAGCGCCGCTTCGACGATCTTGATTATTTGCACGACATCGGCGACATCGAGCTGAATATTTCCGGCTGCATGAACGCCTGTGGACATCATCACGTCGGCCAGATCGGTATTCTCGGCGTGGATAAAAATGGTTCCGAGTGGTATCAAGTTTCCATTGGCGGTTCGCAAGGCATGACCGCGTCGCTGGGCAAAGTCATCGGGCCGTCGTTTGCGCAAGATGAAATGCCCGATGTGATCGACCAGATTATTCAGGTGTATATCGAACAACGGCACGCAGATGAATCCTTCCTTGATACGTCACGGCGTGTCGGCCTGGAGCCGTTTAAGGCGAAAGTGTATGCCAACAAAAAGCATCACGAGGAAACCGTCGATGCCTAAAATTATTAAAGATCGCGCGATTGTTGACGATGCTTGGACATTGATTCGTCCTGCAGCAGATGGCGCATTGCCGGAATTGCCCGCGCAAGGCGACATCATCGTGCCGTTGGCAATGTGGCAAGCACAGCGCGAAGTTTTGCTCGTGCGCAAAAGCAAAATTGGCGTATGGCTCGCGCCGAACGATGAACCTGAAGTCATCGCGGCTGATTTGGACAAGTTTTCAGTGATAGCCGTGGACTTTCCTCAATTCACCGATGGTCGAGGTTATTCCATCGCGCGCTTATTACGCGAGCGTTATAAATATACCGGTGAACTTCGCGCGATTGGTGACGTATTACAGGATCAGATTTATTATCTGCAGCGTTGCGGCTTTAATGCTTTCGCAGTGCGTGCGGATAAAAATATTGAAGATGCATTGAATGCGTTTAATGATTTTTCTGAAACTTATCAGACCTCGGTAGAGCAGCCGCAACCGTTATTTCGACGTCGGTAATATTTAGGAAGAATACTAATCGAAGAAAGAAGTTCCTCCCTTTGACAAAGGGAGGCTAGGTGGGATTTGAGAAAGGTGCAGGCCGAACGAAACCCTAACCCTCCCCTTGAAGGGGGGGGGGGCGAGCAATGAATGAGGACAGTTGATGATGTTGGAACAAAAAATTATCGCAGCCAATAAATTACTCGCCAACATCACGAGCGATTTTGCGCCCGCGACCTTCGCAAACAGCTACGGCGCAGAAGATATGGTGTTGACCGATTTGATCGCGAAAAATTTTCTGGCTATCGAAATATTTTCGCTTGATACAGGTCGCTTGCCGCAAGAGACTTATGAGCTCATGGCGCAATCCACATTGCATTACAAACGCAAAATCAAAATTTATTTTCCTGAGACGGCTGCGGTTGAGCAGTATGTAAAGCTCAATGGCATCAACGGTTTTTACGACAGCCAAGCGCAGCGCAAAGACTGCTGCCATGTGCGAAAAGTAGAGCCGCTGAAACGCGCACTCGCAGGCAAAAAAGCCTGGATCACAGGCCTGCGGCGTGAACAAGCGCCGACGCGCAAAGATTTAAGCGACAGTGAATTCGATAAAGACAACGGCCTGCAAAAATTTAATCCGTTGATTGATTGGACCGAGCAAGACGTGTGGGATTACATCAAACAATGTAATGTCCCGTACAACCAATTGCATGACAAAGGCTATCCGAGTATCGGTTGTGCGCCATGTACTCGGGCGATTCAACCAGGCGAAGATGTGCGCGCCGGTCGTTGGTGGTGGGAAGATGCGCAACAAAAAGAATGTGGTTTGCATGCGAAGCAGCCGGCTTAATTTTTTTCACCACAGAGACACAGAGGCACAGAGAAAGGCAAAACAAAAACTAAAAACGGCGTCATTCAGAAAAGTATCAGAAAATTTTGTGGTGGCTCAACGAAAAAGCAGATTCTTCACTTCGTTCAGAATGACAATTTTCTTGTTTTTTTTGATTTTCTCTGTGCCTCTGTGGTGAAGATTTAGATCTTAAAATACTTTAATTAAATCAAATACTTATGAATAAACCTTTAAACATGAATCAAATCAGCTCGAACGACGAAATTATCCTAAGCAAAGCGCAACGCTTGTCGCATCTCGAATGGCTTGAATCGGAAGCGATTCATATCATGCGCGAAGTCGCGGCGGAATGTCGCAACCCGGTGTTGCTGTTTTCCGGTGGCAAAGATTCCATCGTGTTGCTGCGGCTGGCCGAGAAAGCATTTCGTCCAGGCAAGTTTCCGTTTCCGTTATTACACATCGACACCGAACATAATTTTCCCGAAGTCATCGCGTTTCGCGATGCGCGGGTAAAGGAATTAAATGAAAGATTGATTGTGCGCTCGGTGCAAACTTCGATCGACACCGGACGCGTCAAACTCAAATTCGCCGACGAAGGTCGCAATGTGTATCAAAGCGTGACCTTGCTCGATGCGATTGCCGAATTTGAATTCGACGCTTGCTTCGGCGGTGCGCGACGCGATGAAGAAAAAGCCCGCGCTAAAGAAAGAATATTTTCTTTCCGCGATGATTTCGGTCAATGGGATCCGAAAAATCAGCGACCGGAATTATGGAATCTGTACAACACGCGCGTGAATAAAGGCGAGAACAT
>JBEEJL010000172.1:0-13389 GCA_041169175.1 Pseudomonadota bacterium
ACGTCAGGCGTTTTGGTAGGGGCGTGCTATGTCGTACGCAATCAATGCGAGCCAAGCTCGTCAGTCAAGGAGTAACAACATGACATTATTCAAAACACTGTTAGCTGGCTCTATTGCCGCAATTTTTTCTGCCGGCGCTCAGGCGCAAACCACTGCCACTGAAGTGCAGCGCAACGTCAATCAGCAAGAACGGATTGAACAAGGCCTGCAATCAGGCCAGCTCAATACAAAAGAAGCTGCCAAGTTGGAAAAGCAAGAAGCCAACATCGAGCGCATGGAAAAAAATGCGCTTAAAGACGGCAAGTTGAACGCGGCAGAAAAAGCGCGAATTGAAGGCGCGCAAGACCGCGTGAGCAAAAATATTGCGCGCGAAAAGCACGATGTGCAAACGGGCAATCCGCAATCGGCTTCTTCGGAGCGCATGCAAAAAAATGTGCAGCGCAATGTGAATCAGCAGAAACGCATAGAACAAGGCATTAAGTCGGGCGAACTGAAAAATCGCGAAGTGGCCAAGCTCGAAGGCAAGCAGGCCCATGTCAATCGCCGCGAAGCGCGTGCAGGCGCTGATGGATTTGTCGGCAAGCACGAACAGAAGCACATTCAAACTGCAGAAAACCGCGCCAGTCGGAAAATCTACCGCGAAAAGCATGACGCCCAGACACGTCAGTAATATTATTTAGAGTAAAAAACACCCGCCAAGGCGGGTTTTTTTACTTTTTTCAGTATGATTAAGCCTAAGGCTGGGTAATATAAATAATTGATTACATTAAATTATATTTAAGCGTAAGCATTCTGGAGAAACACGCACTAATCTGTTGAGCGTTGGAACCAAGTTTATTATTTCGCGCATTTTTTGAAAGTCAAAAAATGAAACAATTATTCTGTATTTTCTTATTGGTTTGGTTTTCATCGCTGACTGGCTGCGCCAGCAGCGCGGCAAAAATTATTCCGGTTGAACAAGTCGGCAAATATGTCGAAGCGAAAACGCCGAATGTGGCGATGCTCGACGTAAATCCGGACGATGTGCGCGCGAGCAAAGGTGTGGTGCCCGGCGCGATCAAATTATCTTCTTACGATAAATATGCGCTGACAGAATTGCCTTCAGACAAAAGTACGCAATTGATTTTTTATTGTTACAACACTTTTTGTCTGGCATCAGACGAGGCCGCAGATCGCGCGATCAAAGCGGGTTATACCAATGTCGGGCGTATGCGTGCGGGGATTACCGGTTGGCAAGATTATGTTGTCGCGAAAAATAAATGATGCAGGCTGAGACCGTTCCATTTAGCACCGATCTGTGGAGTGACTGAAAAGCACCTTCTCCATTGCCGTAAAAAATAATTTTTGATAAATCCCTTGCTATGGTTTAGGCCAAGTCACCTCTGCTTGCCCTAAATCTACGTTTTTAATGACGCTCTAATTTAATGCCAGGTAGTTTGCCGCCTTCAGGAGTGAATACGATCGGGCAATTCACCACTATATTGGTTTTGGCAATGGTAACCATCTTGGCGCTTTCCGCTTGTCTGACGTCCGCTTCCGATTTCAAAGTGTAGGGCGTCGTGCCGGCGTTCCACGTCACGGTGCTAACTTGCCACAAAGGCGTGTAGGCGGCGCTGGTATTCGCCGGACCTGCAGGAAGCGCTGCCGATGGCAAAATATTTGACTGCACAAAGTTGGTGACTGCATAGATATCATCTGTAGCAGAGGGTTGAGCTGTCAGCGCATTAGCTAAGGCGGGGACAAAATTTGCTCCCATAGCTGCAGCAACGCCGGCATCCGACGCATCGGTAGAAACATAGTACGCGGGCTTACCATTAAACCAACCGGGTACCAGCGGCATTTCTACGCGCGTGAATTGAGCCGAGTTTTGCCCCGAGCCTGCGTTTGCAGACAGACCGACAAGATTGCTGGTCACAAATAATGCCAGCCCAAATGCAGCAATGTATTTACGTCTATTCATAATGCACCTCAAAAGTAAACTTGCGATTAAATGGCACAAGAATCTACATTGCGCTTGGATGTACCAAGCGCATCGCATTCCTTGTAAGTTGTCAGTTGATTGTGATGAGATAAATCAGCTGACTGGTATCTGTCGAGCCTTTTTTCTCGAACTTACTAAAATATGTTGCGCAGAAAATAAATCACGTCAGATCCAAGGAACCGAAAAAACTCATGAATTTCATTAGATAAATTGGCGTGCCAGAGGGGTATGCTAAACCCACATGATCAAACGGCAACGTTATTTGCGTGATCATTAAAATTATTTAACTTTAAATTAATATGGAGAAAAAAATGAATCGTATTACGCGCGGTGTGATTTCTTTTGTCCTGGCAATGTTCGCCATGACTTTCGCAGTCGCTGGTTCGGCAGCAGGCAATATCAATGTGAGTAAGTCGGCAGAATTTGCTGTACCAGTGGCTAAATTATGGGAAACGGTAAAAGCATTCGATGGTTTGCATACATGGCATCCTGCTGTGGAAAAAACCGATATGAAAAAAGGCGAGGGCAACAAAGTGGGAAGCGTACGCGCCTTGACGCTTGGCGGCGGTGGCGGTGTGGTAACCGAAACCTTAGTGAGATATAGCGACAGTGGAAAAAGAATGACCTACAAAATAGACGACAGCCCGCTGCCAGTGCAAGCCTACGTTTCTACTATCGCAGTGAAGCCGACAGCAACAGGCGGCTCGAAAATAACCTGGTCGTCCACTTTTAAAGCCAAGGCGGGTGCAAAAGATGCGGATGCGAAAAAAACCATTGAGGGTGTGTACCAAGGTGGATTGGATAATTTGAAAAAACTTTTAGGCTAATTTTTTGAGTGGCGCAAATAACAGGAGCTTCGGCTCCTGTTGTTGTTTTTATTTGCAGAAACCAAGTCGGAATATTATCTAACTAATTGATTAATAAATACTATTTTTTGATCTATTGTAATACTTGACCAAATTAGTCTGGTATCTGATACTGTCATTATATATAGCGACAGGAAACACTATGTTCGACCGAATTAAAGAAGATATTGCCATCGTATTCGACCGTGACCCGGCGGCGCGCAATCGCTTGGAAGTGTTGACGTTGTATCCGGGTTTGCATGCGTTGTTATTGCATCGTGTGTCGCATGCGCTGTGGTCGAAAAATTTGAAATGGTTAGCGCGCGCGGTATCGCATGTATCGCGATTTTTTACCGGCATTGAAATCCATCCCGGCGCGACCATCGGTCGCCGCGTATTTATTGATCACGGCATGGGCGTGGTGATCGGCGAGACGGCAGAAATCGGCGACGACTGCACGCTGTATCACGGCGTTACGCTTGGCGGCACGTCGTGGAATAAAGGCAAACGTCATCCGACATTAGGCAAGGGCGTCGTCGTCGGCGCAGGCGCAAAAATTATCGGACCTATTTTAATTGGCGATGGCGCGAAGGTCGGCTCGAATGCCGTCGTGGCGAAAGAAGTCCCGCCCGGCGCAACGGCTGTCGGCATTCCCGCGCGCATTTTGGAAAATGGCAAGCCGTCGCAAACAGCATTTAGCGCATATGCTTTGAGCGACGACGCGAATGATCCGGTGAACAAAGCCATCGGCGGCTTGGTCGATTACAGCCACCTTACTGATGAAAAGATAGCCACGTTATTGGCGCGCATTGAACATCTCGAACAGCAAATCAGCGGCGACGACTCGACGGTAGGCGAGGGCTTTCGCCCGAATGTGCGCAGTGTGAAAAGCTGATTTGGTTTTGCTATACCGAAGCAGCGATTTAGTAATAGCAAACCACCTGTGAATGGAACAAAGAAAGTCCCTTCCCCTTCAAGGGGAAGGCTAGGATGGGGATGGGTATTGGTGCAGGCTGAACAGAAACCCATCCCCACCCCAACCCTCACCCTTGTGCTCGGGTGAAGTGGCCGAGGGTTGAAGGGGAGGAAGTTTCTTCGGCACAAATTGACCCGCGAACTATTTCCCCATATACTTGACTAAATTAGTAGGATAAAGGATTTTCGCTATGAGACTGACCACGAAAGGACGCTTTGCCGTCACCGCCATGGTGGACTTGGCCATGCGTGGCCATGATGGCCCAGTCACCTTGGCGGGCATTAGCGAGCGGCAGCAAATTTCGCTGTCGTATCTGGAGCAATTATTCGGCAAGCTGCGTCGCCAGGCTTTGGTCGAAAGCGTGCGTGGTCCCGGCGGCGGTTACAAGTTAGCGCGACCTGTTGCAGAGGTTTCCATCGCGGACATTATCGTCGCCGTCGATGAGCCGCTCGACGCGACGCAATGTGGCGGCAAAGAAAATTGCCTCGATGATCATCGCTGTATGACGCATGATTTGTGGGCGAGTCTGAATGAACATATGTATGACTATTTGCAGTCGATCAAACTTTCCGAGTTGGTGGCAAAACAAAAAGCAAAAAAATCAGCGACCACAGTGGTGAAATTAGTACCGAATAAAAAGTTAGCGAGTGCCAAACGTAACTCACTCGCTGCATAATTTAACTCATTGATTTTATTGGATTAAAATGAAACCTATTTATCTCGATTATTCTGCCACGACGCCAGTCGACCAACGCGTCGCGCAAAAAATGATTCCGTATCTGACCGAGATGTTCGGCAATCCGGCATCGCGCAGCCACGCGTATGGTTGGGAGACCGATGACGCGGTGGAAGAAGCGCGCGAGCAAGTTGCCAAGCTGGTGAATTGCGAAGCCAAAGAAATCGTCTGGACCTCCGGCGCGACCGAATCGAACAACCTCGCCATCAAAGGCGCGGCGCATTTTTACAAAACCAAGGGCAAGCATCTCATCACGCTCAAGACCGAACACAAAGCGGTGCTCGACACCATGCGCGAATTGGAGCGTGAAGGTTACGAAGTGACTTACCTCGAAGTAGAGACGAGCGGTTTGCTCGATCTGGAAAAATTCAAAGCCGCGTTGCGACCCGACACCATCGTCGCCTCGGTGATGTATGTAAACAACGAAATCGGCGTAATACAAGATATTCCGGCCCTCGGTGAAATTTGTCGCGAGCGCGGTATTATTTTTCACGTCGATGCAGCGCAAGCTACGGGCAAAGTCATTATCGATTTGGAAAAAACCAAAGTCGATCTGATGAGTTTTTGTGCGCATAAAACCTACGGACCCAAAGGTATCGGCGCGTTGTACGTGCGCAAAAAGCCGCGCATTCGTTTGGAAGCACAAATCCACGGCGGCGGTCATGAGCGCGGTATGCGCTCCGGTACTTTAGCCACACATCAAATCGTTGGCATGGGTGAATGCTTCCGCATCGCGCGCGAAGAAATGGCCACCGAGAACGACCGCATTCGCATGTTGCGCGATCGTTTGCTCAAAGGTTTGCAGGACATCGAAGAGACTTATGTGAATGGTGACATGGATAATCGCGTGCCGCACAACCTCAACATCAGCTTCAACTTTGTCGAAGGCGAATCGCTGATCATGGGCATCAAGGAGTTGGCCGTATCGAGCGGCTCGGCGTGTACGTCGGCGAGTTTGGAGCCATCGTATGTGTTGCGCGCATTAGGTCGCAACGACGAACTCGCGCATAGCTCGATTCGTTTCACGCTCGGTCGTTTTACTACCGAAGCAGATGTAGATTTCACCATTAAATTATTGCACGCAAAAATCGGTAAGCTGCGCGAAATGTCGCCGCTGTGGGAAATGTTTAAAGACGGCATTGATCTGAACTCCGTTCAGTGGGCCGCTCATTAATTTAGCAAGGAGAAACATCATGGCATATTCAGACAAAGTTTTAGATCACTACGAAAATCCACGCAACGTCGGCTCGTTCGGCAAGGATGAAGATGGCATCGCCACCGGCATGGTCGGCGCACCCGCGTGCGGCGACGTGATGAAATTGCAAATCAAAGTCGGACCCGACGGCATTATTCAAGACGCGAAATTCAAAACCTATGGCTGCGGCTCGGCGATTGCCTCTTCATCGCTCGTGACCGAATGGGTCAAAGGTAAAACCTTGGATCAAGCGATGCAAATCAAGAACACGCAAATCGCCGAAGAGCTCGCGCTGCCGCCAGTGAAAATCCACTGTTCGATATTGGCTGAAGACGCCATCAAAGCCGCGATTGAAGATTACAAAAGCAAGCACGTGCAGCCTGCTGTTAAAGCGGCATAAGGATTAGTAAATTATGTCAGTCTCATTAACGGAAAAAGCCGCAACGCATATTCAAAATTACATCACTAAGCGTGGTAAAGGTTTTGGTTTGCGTCTCGGCGTGCGCACCACGGGTTGTTCCGGCCTCGCGTACAAATTGGAATTCGCCGACGCCGCAGCGCCGGAAGATAATATTTTCGAAAGCCACGGCGTCAAAGTCTTGGTCGATCCAAAAAGTTTGCCCTACATCGACGGCACAGAATTGGATTTCGCTAAAGAAGGTTTGAACGAAGGTTTTAAGTTCAACAACCCCAACGTCAAAGATGAATGTGGATGTGGCGAGTCTTTTAACGTCTAACTCGAACAGCGATGCGATGAAAAATAAAAGGGCGGCTGTGCCGCCCTTTTTACTGAATAAACCCGATGCACAACGATTTCTCAAAAAACTATTTTGACCTATTCGGCCTGGAGAAAAAATTCTCCGTGCCGCAGGAAAATTTAGACCGCGCCTACCGCGACATCCAATCGCAAATCCACCCGGATAAATTTTCGCATGCAGGTGAAGCGGAAAAAAGGTTGTCGATGCAATGGGCCACGCGGGCCAATGAAGCCTATCAAACACTAAAAAAACCACTGAGCCGCGCGCGCTATTTGTTACAGCTTAATGGCGTCGATACGCAAGAAGAAAGCAACACGGCGATGCCAACTGCGTTCCTCATGGAGCAAATGGAATGGCGCGAAGCAGTAATAGAAGCGAAACAAGAGGGTAATCATAAGTCATTGATTTTATTAAATAAAAATCTACTCTCGGAACGTGCGAAATTGTTAACTGAATTAGAAAAACAAATCGATGCAGAAAAAAATTTAGGCGCCGCATGTGAGACTACGCGCAAGTTACGCTTTCTTGAAAAGCTCGGCGAAGAAATTGACGATGGTTTTGAAGTAATAGAAAAATGAAACGAAAATAAACTTATGGCCTTATTACAAATATCTGAACCCGGTGAATCTACCGCGCCTCACCAACATCGCTTGGCGGTCGGCATTGATCTCGGTACGACCAACTCGCTGGTCGCGACGATGAAAAGTGGCACAGCAGAAGTATTGCCTGATTTACACAGCCGCAGCTTATTGCCATCCGTCGTGCGCTATTTGACTGACGGAAAAACTATTGTTGGCTTTGATGCGCAAGCTGCGCAATCGGACGACGCGCAGAATACCATCGTGTCGGTGAAACGCTTCATGGGCCGTGGTGTGAAAGACGTCGCGCACTACGGCGCACTGCCGTATAAATTTGTCGATGCGCCGGGCATGTTGCAAATTGAAACTGTCGCTGGTGTGAAATCCCCGGTGGAAATATCGGCTGAAATTTTGCGCGTGTTGCGCAAGCAGGCGGAAGAGTCGCTTGGTGGTGAATTGGTCGGCGCGGTGATTACCGTGCCCGCTTATTTTGATGACGCGCAAAGACAAGCGACCAAAGACGCAGCGAAACTGGTGGGTTTAAATGTGCTGCGCTTATTGAATGAGCCCACAGCAGCAGCAATTGCTTATGGTCTCGACAACCGCAGCGAAGGAACATTCGCCGTGTTCGATCTTGGCGGCGGCACATTTGATATTTCTATTTTGAAATTGACGCGTGGTGTATTTGAAGTGTTGGCGACTAATGGCGACTCTGCATTGGGCGGAGACGACTTCGATCAAGCCATCGCCGCGCATTGGCGCAAGCAACACAAACTCGCAGATGCGCGCGATACACGACGCTTGCTCACCTATGCACGCGCCGTGAAAGAACAATTGACGACAGTGCCTGAAGCTAGCGCAGAAGCCACTTTGAGTCTGGGGCAAAAAGTGCATGTGTCTTTGACGCGCGACGAATTCGTCAGCATGACACAAGCCATTGTGCAAAAAACCATCACGCCGACACGCAAGGCGTTACGCGATGCAGGTTTGTCGGTGGAAGATATTCAAGGTGTGGTGATGGTCGGCGGCGCGACGCGCATGCCGCATTTGCAAAAAGCCGTGGGCGAATTTTTTCAGCAAGCGCCGCTGAATAATCTCGACCCGGATAAAGTTGTCGCGCTCGGCGCGGCGATTCAAGCCAACGTATTGGCGGGTAATCGCGCGGGCGATGATTGGTTGTTGCTTGATGTGATTCCCTTGTCTCTCGGGTTGGAGACGATGGGCGGCATGACGGAAAAAGTGATTCCGCGTAACTCGACTATTCCCACGGCGAAGGCGCAGGAATTCACCACTTATAAAGATGGCCAGACGGCGATGAGCGTGCATGTGGTGCAAGGTGAGCGCGAGCCGGTAGCCGATTGCCGCTCGCTGGCGAAATTTGATTTGCGCGGCATACCGCCTATGGCGGCAGGAGCGGCGCGTATTCGCGTGACCTTCCAAGTCGATGCCGACGGCTTGCTGTCGGTATCAGCGCGCGAGCAGAGCACGGGAATTGAAACCGGTATCGAAGTGAAGCCGTCTTATGGGTTGGCTGATGACGATATTGCGCGCATGCTGAAAGATTCCTTCACCTACGCGGGCGACGACATGCAGGCGCGCGCGTTACGCGAACAACAAGTGGAAGGGCGGCAATTGCTCGACGCCGTTCAAAATGCCTTGAACAAAGATGGCGAAACTTTGCTCGATGCTAGTGAGAAACAGAAAATTGAAGCGGCTTTATCGGCGTTGCATAGCAAGATTGATGGAACAGATCATCGCGCCATTAAATCTGCCGTTGAAGCATTGAACCACGCAAGCGAAGAATTCGCCGCAAAGCGCATGAACCGCAGTGTCGCCCAAGCCCTTACCGGCCAGAACATTTCACGCATATAGAAAAGCAAAATGACCCATATTAAAATTTTACCTCACGCTGAATTGTGCCCTAACGGTGCCGAGTTTGACGCTGCGCCCGGTATCAGCATTTGCGACGCACTGCAGGAACACGATGTCGATATCGATCACGCCTGCGGACAGGTATGTGCTTGCACCACTTGTCATGTGATTATCATCGAAGGTTTTAATTCGCTCGCGCCGAGCGATGAAGAAGAAGACGACATGCTGGATAAGGCATGGGGGCTCGAACCGCGCTCGCGCTTGTCTTGCCAAGCGAGAGTCGCCGATAAAAATTTGGTCATTGAGATTCCTAAATACACCATCAATCTGGCTAAAGAGGCGGCGCCAAAATGAAATGGACCGACACACTGGAAATTGCGATTCAACTGGCGGAAAAATATCCCGATATTGATCCGCTGAAAATCCGCTTTACCGAATTGCGTGAGTGGGTGATGGCGCTGGAAGAATTCGACGATGAGCCGAATCGTTCAGGTGAAAAAATTCTGGAAGCGATACAGATGGCGTGGATAGATGAAGTAAAGTAATCTCATGTAGATACGAATCAGGCCGTACCGATAAATATTTGCCTTGTAGCAAAGTACTTTCTTCAAAGGTTTTTCAAAGCTCTGCTCTGGATAATCTGTATCTTTAGGATACTCAAACCATGCATCTGCTACTGGTTGAAGATGATTTGCAGCTAGGCACCGCTTTAAGCCGGTCGTTGAAGCAGCACGACTTCAAGTGCGTTTGGGTGCGGAGATTGAAAGAGGCGCGTGAACAAATTGATTTCTCTCCTCCCTTAGCCCTCATCCTTGACATCAATCTTCCCGATGGCGAGGGTTTTGAATTGCTGAATGAGTTACGTAGCCAGAATAATTTATTGCCGGTCATGGTGATGACAGCAAGGAATGCACTCGACGACCGTCTGAGAGGTCTTAATGCAGGGGCAGATGATTACATCACTAAACCCTTTGCCGTTGATGAGTTGGTGGCTCGTATCAGAGCTGTACTGCGACGCGCTGCAGGTTTTGCTTCACAAGTCTGGGCCATCGGGCCGATTGAAGTCGATCCACAAACCAGATTGGTAAAGGTTAATGGAATATCAGTCGAACTCACACCGCGCGAATATCATATTCTGGTTGAGTTAATGCGCAGTGCAGGCCGGGTGGTGGCACGCGCTGGTTTAAGCGATCGTGTCTGGGGTTACGATGAAGCGCCTTCCAATGGCGCGCTGGAATTTCAAATACACGGTCTGCGGCGTAAACTTGGCGGCGAGTTTATTTACACTGTCCGCGGGGTCGGTTATATGTTGAAGGCATAACATGCTTCATTTTCTCAAGCGCCGCACATTGTTTCGCCGGCTGTTAGCTGTTGATCTGGTCATCCTCACATTAACCCTAACTGCTTTAACTACCTATAGTTATTATGAGTCTTTCCAAAAAGAATCAGGCTCTCTGAATCAGGAGTTACGTATTCTCGCAGGCAGCCTGGCACGTATATCTTCTTTGCATCAGGATAGCGGCCAACTGGCAGCGGGGGCTGAGCAATTAAAAGAAATTATCGTTGAACCAACTGAGGCGCTCACCGCTCGTCCAGATGAAGTTGCGCTACAAGTGTGGGACCGCGAAGGAAATCTGTTGTATTCCTCCCCTGATATTCCCTCTATGCCTAAGCAGAAACCGTTGCAGGAAAATCATAATCGTAGGCAAGTCTTTCCTGGATGGATAACCATGGCGAGACCGAGCCCGGATGGTAAATATATCGGCGTAATCGGTTTTTCCAGCAAATATTTAGCAAGAATGAATAGCGCAGTACTGAGCGAAGTATTTAGCACCCTTTTGATTGCCGCATTGATTGCAACGCTTGCCTTATGGTTGGCTGTTCGATATGGCTTGCGCCCGCTAAACGATATTGCGCTACTAGTCGACAAAAAAAAGCATGATGATTTCTCGCCCTTGATGCCAAAGCGTGAATACATAGAAATGAAACCCGTAGTCGCTGCTCTGAACGATAAAATGCAACGCCTTGGTAATATGCTAGAAACAGAACGAACTTTTTTTGCCGATGCAGCACATGAATTACGCACTCCGTTAGCGGTATTAGGCGCCCAAGCGCATCTCGTTGCCAACGAAAAAGACGCTGGTCTGCGTGCAGAGGCGCTAGCTGAGCTGGAAGCAGGAGTAGAGCGATCTGCTCGGGTGTTGAATAAGCTGCTGACAATGGCCAAGTATCATGGCCCTGAAAATCGTGCCGCGTTGACGGAAACAGATCTGGTTGCCTTGGTGTCCGAAGTTGTCGCAGAACATGCCCCGCGCGCAATCGAGTTAAAGCAGGAGCTGGTTTTGGATGCGCCAGCTCGTGTATATAGCCTATGCGATGCCATGGCGATTCGCATTGCTGTAGAAAATCTGGTGGACAATGCTATCCGCTATTCGCCACAGGGCGGGCAGATATTGGTACGGCTAGAGGAAAAATCTGACCGTATTTTCATCGCCGTGGCAGACGAAGGACCGGGCATTGCCGTAGCTGATCGTACAAAAATATTTGAACGTTTTGAGAGATTAGATGCCTGCCCGACTACTGGCAGCGGCCTCGGTCTGGCTATCGTGAAAAGAATCGTTGAATTGCACAACGGCATCATTACGGTAACTCAGAGTTTGAGTCTTTGCGGCGCTCAATTCGAAATTACTTTACCCAGAAAATTGTTCGATCAGGTTTCACCCGCCTCTTCTGGCCATCCCACAAGCTAAATCGTGTCATACGATTTGCGTCAACAGGTCTGCATTAATTGGCGCAGACATTAATTGCACACACCTGTAGTTTAAAAACCTCCTGATCCAATAGCTTTGATTCTGCTTTGAATGGTTAAACGCCATGCAAAGGAAAAACAAAGCGTGCTTTATCACAATACAAATTCAATAAATATTCATTATCTGTATCTGCAGATTGAACTTGCGGAGTTAAAAAATGATCTATTTTATTTGCGTAAAAATACTGTTAACGGCTTTAGTCGTGTTTTTGCATCTCACAGCCTTTAATCCTAGCTACCCAAGTCGTAATGAATACGGAATTTTGCATAAGTTGGCGAGTGTTTCACTGATCACAACCAGCAAATTAAATCACCGATATAGCCGCGCAAGCAAAGATTTATGTCTGGCCATTCCTGATCGTTTAAGCAAGAGAAAAACTATGCGTTGGTTGCCGAGCCGAGTTCTCAAAATAGGCTCGCCTGTTTGTAAGGCGCCTCCTACAAAATACATTTTAATTGCGATAGACCTTTCAATTGTTTCTGATTTTTCCAAAGGGTAAACAAAGACTAAATGATTATTGTTTAACCCTGCAAGCCGTGCATTAATCAGTTTGTGTAGTTGTATTCATCTTTGTGGCTACCTTTAATAATCAAATTTTTTGTCTGGTGTTTACTACTGTCAAAGGCAAAATTTAATTTATGTAATGGAGATCGAAAAAATGAAATCCACCAATAAATATTTATTGTGCACACTACTTTTTTCCCCTTTACCCATTATTGCAGCAGAGAACTCACCGCCTAAAAATGGGTTTGAAGCAACCCTTGGTCTAGCTGTTATTTCTGCGCCCAAGTATGAGGGAAGTAAAGATAACCGTGCGTTTCCTGTGCCCTTGATTGATTTGAATTTTAATTGGAACGGGCTTTCCCTTGGCACTAAGGGACTTGAATGGAAGTTCCTGGATAAGCCCATCGCACTTGGTCTGACTATTGGTGGTGACGGTGGACGCAAAGATAAACAGGCAAAAGGTTTTCTCGGCACTGGAAGCGACTATCTGCGTGGCATGGGTGATATAGATGCAACAGTCGAGTATGGTTTGAGCATAAGCGGCGAGCCGTTAGGACTGCCGATCAACGCGGCTGTACGCAAAGCGCCTTCTGGCAAGGGGCACGGCGGGACTTTGTTTGATTTGGGTGCTTACGTTCCACTTGATCTTGTTGAAGGGATTTCAACCGGTGTATCGATCGGCACGACATATGCAGACAAAAAATATAACCAGGCCTATTTTGGCGTAACTCCCGCACAGGCAGGGCGTACAAACTTTCCTGTTTACACTCCAGGCGCAGGTTTTAAATCTGCCACAGTGGGATTTGACGCGTCTTATAGTCTGACAAAAAACTGGATCGCTAACGGAGGAGTCAGCACTTCGCGTCTTTTAGGTGATGTCGCCAAGAGCCCTATCGTTCAGCGTAAAAACGGTACCACCGTATCGCTATCGCTTGGCTACAAATTCTAAATCTGAGTTGTTACTAAAAATATGATCAGCCCCGGCCGTTTATAAACTTCGTCATTAAGAGTGGAGAAAATGATGACTATCAATCATAGAAACAAGATCATTAGGAAAATTTTATTTTTATTTTTATTTGCGATTTCGGCAGTTCCTGATTATTCACTTGCTGAAGCGATTGAAGGAAAGTGGAA
>JBEEJL010000173.1:0-5493 GCA_041169175.1 Pseudomonadota bacterium
TAACGCTATATCCCTCGCGCTCCAGAAAACGCAACGTGCGTATTTCATAAGCAAACAGTTGTCCCGCACCTCTACCGTCGATATAGGGTCGGTTAAAAGATACTTTGCGTGCTTTTATTCCAGCCGAGCTATTAAACACGTAAAGAGATTTACCCGGATAAGTCCCGGTCTCTTGTCCCCAATTATTGTAGGCCTGGTAGGTGGTCACCGCTGCCTGCATTAAGAAATCGGCGCTTTGGTTATCATCTCTAACTACGAAAGGAATATAACTTTGCTTACCGCTAGAGCCAGTAAGTTTGGCAAGATAATAACCGCTGCCCCAGTCAGTATCGTCTGCGGCGTTGTAGGGAACCGCGAGAGTATAGGAAGTGGTCCATTTGCACTCGAGCAGTAAGGTGCTGGTATCAATAGTGGAACATAGTTGCTGCTGTGAACCGGGCAGTTGGCCTGTAGCTAAAACCTGTCGCCCTCCGGCACCGCCATACCAGCCCAGACGGTAAAACTTGATGTTGTAGTTTGGATCAATCGTGCTAATCATCAAATTGATCGAGCCGCCGCGAGGTACGCTGGTCAGATTGGCGTAGCCCTCAATTTCGTGACTAGCGGCATAATTCGCAATTTGCCATTCACTAGTTACGCCCTGGGCTTTGGTTTTTAAGTTTTCCCGTTGAATCGCGTTTGATGACGGTTTGGGCGTCGGTGTTGGCGTCGGCGTCGGTGTTGGTGTTGGTGTTGGCGTTGGCGTTGGCGTTGGCGTTGGCGTTGGCGATGGCGATGGCGATGGCGTCGGCGTCGGTGTTGGTGTTGGTGTTGGTGTTGGTGTTGGTGTTGGCGATGGCGTCGGCGTTGGCGCTGGTGTCGGTGTCGGTGTCGGCGTCGGCGTCGGTGTTGGCGTCGGTGTTGGCGTCGGTGTTGGCGTCGGTGTTGGCGTTGGCGTTGGTGTTCGTGTTGGCGTCGGTGATGGCGTCGGTGTCGATGTCGGCTCTGATGTTGGAGTCGTAGTTGGGCCCGGCGTTGGTGTAGGCTCTGACGTCGGGGGCGCAGTTGGTATCGGTGTCGGCCTTGGCGTCGGGACAGGCATAAGCATCGTTGTCGGCGTCGGCGGCGGGACAGGTGTAAGCGTCGGCGTCGGCGTTAGCGGTGGGACAGGCGCAAGCGTCGGTATTGGCGTCGGCGCAGGAACGCGATTGGGATTCGAGCCATCGGTACATGCGACAAGTACAGCCATTACACTTGCTACCAAGAGCTTTTTAACTATTTGATTCAACTAGACTTTCCCCCGTCAACAGAACACCTCAACTATTGGTTCTTACCATCTACTCTTCGTATTAGTTGTATGTAGAGTGTATGCAAAAATGCTAGCAAGTAAACTGGGGTAAATACCTTATATTTTTTTTTGCGACTAAGTAGGCATATGACTGGACGTTGTATCATTTTAACGCTGGCAATTTCCGTGTTGGCTTATGCTTTATTCATTGACGCACCGCTTCGCGTGTGATGCCGTCTAATAATTTTTCTACTTCCAGCATCGCAGCGCGACTTTGCGTCCCGTTAACTTCTGGCGCTTTGCGATAGCTGACGAAAATTTCCCCTGGCTTGCTTTCTAGTTCATACACCGCGATACCGTAGGGACAAAACACCGTGTTATGCGCATCGGCTTCCATCGCCTTGCGCGAAATCACTGCGCTGCAAAATAAAACTACTTGTGCATGTCGATAGATTTTTTTATCTGAGCCGACGTCTTTGCCGGTGCGGTCGAGCATGTCGGCGATGTGCGAGGTTGCGCTGATGACCATGCCACGGTTGGTGATGGCTTGGACGATTTCTTCGTGAATGTCGGCGTATTTTCCTTGCACGGAATAGCGCACGGTGGAGTCAGTTGGCGGCGTACTGGCGCAACCAGTTAGCAACAAAAAAACAGTACCAAGAGATAGTAAATAGTTCAATATAATCAATTAGTTATGATAATTACTTGTTGCCGACTTTCCAGCGCGCCATGGCCGCATCGTCGCTCACTCGCGCATCGACCCAGCGCGCGCCTTGCGAAGTGGATTCTTTTTTCCAAAACGGCGCGGCGGTTTTCAAATAATCCATAATGAATTCGCAGGCGGCAAACGCCTCGCCGCGATGCGCGCCGCTCACGACGACCATGACAATTTGATCGGTCGGTTTAAGTGTGCCGATGCGATGAATAATGCGCGTATCGAAAATATCCCAGCGCGTTTTCGCTTGCGCCTCGATATCTTCCAACGCTTTTTCCGTCATGCCGGGGTAATGCTCCAGCGTCATGTCGGCGACGCTGTCGCCGTCATTCATATCGCGCACCACGCCGATGAAGCTGGCGACTGCGCCGACTTTAGGATTATTTTTTCTCAGCGCTGCCATTTCTGCGCCCGCATCAAAATCCTGTTGTTGTACTGTGACGCTCACCTTAGCCGCCGGTAACCGGAGGAAAAAACGCTACTTCGTCACCGTCGCGCACCGGCGCATCGACGTTAACCATGACATGATTTACAGCAAATTTTAATTTGCCGTCGCTGACCAGATGGTCTTGCCACTTACCGCCGCGCGCTTGCAATGTTTGCACCACCGACAAGACATTGGCCGACGCTGCAGGCAAGGCGATCGCTTCATGCGTGACGCCAAGTTCTTCCTTCAATGAGGCGAAGTATTTAAGGTTAATCATGCCCTGCTCCCGCTCGCTTTACTGACGCGCTAGTGAGATTCAAATAGCACATGATAAATTTCGCAATGGCATCGGCGTCGTTCAGATTGTATTGCGGCAGCCGAGTAGCGATTGGCTCGTCGCAAGCAATGGCGACAACGGTTTTATCTTGCGGATAAAGCGGCGGCTTGGCGTTGGCGATGCGATGCACTTCCAGTTTCGGAATCGGTTCAGTTTTAAAACCTTCCACCAAGACTAAATCACAAGCGGAAAAACGCGTGAGCAGTTGTTCCAGTGTCGGCTCAGCTTCACCACGCGATTCATGCATCAGCACCCAACGCTTATCCGAGGTCACCAGCACTTCACTCGCGCCCGCTTCACGATGTCGATACGAATCTTTGCCCGGGCGATCAACATCAAAATGATGATGTGCGTGTTTAATGACTGACACTTTCAAGCCTTCCATCACGAACTGCGGAATCAGATTTTCCATCAGCGTCGTTTTGCCGCTACCGGAATAGCCTGCGATACCAAAAACTTTCATCTGCTGCTACTCCCCCAAAACAAATTTATCGTCTATTTTACCATTCGTGCATCAATTGCTGACTATTATGTAACTATTTGATTTATATCCACTTTTTTCGCTTAAAAAACAACAGCATCGCCACACCGACTACGATAAGAAATATTACCGTGCCTTGAAATCCGTATTTCCAATCCAACTCAGGAAAATTATGAAAATTCATACCGAACAAACCGGTGATAAAAGTCAGCGGCAGAAAAATGCTGGAAAACAGCGTCAGTACTTTCATCACTTCGTTAGTACGGTTGCTGATGCTCGACAAATAAACATCTTGCATGCTCGACAACATATCGCGATAAGTGTCGATGCTGTCGGTAGTGCGGATCACGTGATCGTACAAATCGCGCAAATAAATATTGGTACTGTCATGGATCAAATCGGAATCCGCGCGTTGCATCGAAGCGATCACCTCGCGCAACGGCCACACCGATTTGCGTACAAAAATCAGCTCGCGGCGTAAATCGTGGATACGGCGCAAGGTGTCGGGCTTGGGGTTGCTGACCAATTCGTTTTCCAGATTCTCGATTTTTTCGCCAATATAATCGATGACATCAAAATACCGATCGACGACCGAATCGATGATGGCGTAGGCGGTGTAATCCGGGCGTAATTTACGAATGCGCCCGATGCCTTTGCGAATACGTTCGCGCACCGAGTTAAATACGTCACCAGGGCGCTCTTGAAATGAAATCACATAATTCGCGCCGATCACCAGACTCAACTGCTCGATGGTCATCTGATTTTCCGGCCCTTCGAGGTCGAGCATTTTGACCACGATGTAAATATAGTCGCCGTAGTCTTCATACTTCGGTCGCTGGTCGGTATTGAGAATATCTTCCAGCACCAGCGGATGCAGTGACAAAGTTTTACCCGATGCTTCGAGCACGCCGGGCATTTGCAGCGCATCGACATTAATCCACGTCACGCTTGACGCGTTGGCGAACGGCAGCGATTCTTCAATTTTGCTCAGCGTTTTTTCCGTGCAATGCTGTTCGTCGAAATCAAACAAGGTAATTCTGGCATCGGCCGCCACGTCTTTGCTGCCGGTATAAACCAGCGAGCCGGGCGGCATGCCGGATTTACGCGCGAGTCTTTTTGGTTTCATGTTGGATTCCGTGGGGAAATTGGCGTAATGCTACCACGTAGGCGAGCAGAGAAAAACCGCTACCTGTTAGTTAAACTTGGCGTTGATTTCTTTTAACTCGCCGATCATATTGCGCACCAATTGCGCATCGCTTGCGTTAGGCGCGAGTTCAAGATAACGCGTAAGGTCGGCCAGCGACGCGCGGAAAGCTTCGAGTTGTTGATAAATCAGCCCGCGATCGCGATATTCTTCTGCACTGTCCGGATTGATTAACAAAAGTAGGTTGATCGCTTCTATCGCTAACTCAAAATC
The DNA here is from genome assembly GCA_041169175.1 of Pseudomonadota bacterium. Taxonomy (GTDB): domain Bacteria; phylum Pseudomonadota; class Gammaproteobacteria; order Burkholderiales; family JBEEJL01; genus JBEEJL01. Next base: position 4,645 of record JBEEJL010000173.1, read on the forward strand.
ATCTTCGTCGAAATAGATTTTTTTCAGGTTGCGCACGAGCCGCGCCAATATTTCGCGGTGGCTGGCCGGTTGAATGATTTCATCCAGATTGGCCGCCGCCCCGGCTGCGCCGCCTTGGGCAGCGGCTATGAAGCCGCGCAAATCTTCATCGCTCACCGCTTCGCCATTATTGAAGGCATTCAACACGGTGCGATTTTTCTCTCCCGCCAACATCACCAAGAAATGACCGGGGATATTCACGCCCTGCACATCCAGGCCAATCGCCTGCGCCAACTCCATATACAAAATGGACAAAGTAATCGGAATCCCCGCCTTGCTATCAATCACGGCGGAGAGAAAACTGTTCCACGGATTGTAATAATCCAGCTCGTTACCTTGGTATTCCATTTCTTCAAATAAATAGGCATTCAACGCCGCAAGCTTCTTCTGCGTGTCGGCGTCGCGCGTAAGCGTCTTGGCTAAATCCGCTTGCATGCCCTGTAATTTTTTTAGATACAGGGCGACATCCGTATCCGGCGCGAGATGATGCGCGATCATTAATGCGGCTTCCGCCAGCGGAATATTTTTATCTTCCCCTGCCAGCATGGCCTGAAGCCGCTGCAAGTTAAGCTCGTGATTGCGTGAATCGTTTGTCAATTGGCTTGGCTCGTTAAAAAAACTAATCGTTGTAAAGGATCCTGACGATAAAACAACGCAAGCTGTTTATACACATCCGGAAATTGGCGTGACACCACATCGGGCGTTTCAAAAAATGCTTCCGATATCACGGCAAAAAACTCTGCCGGGTCTTCTGCGGCATACGGATCTATTTCTGTATCTATTTGATTATTAACATCTATTTTTAGCTTA
>JBEEJL010000174.1:0-3750 GCA_041169175.1 Pseudomonadota bacterium
ATTTGCACAACGACAAAGAAGCCGAACCGCATAAACAAGAAGCAGGCACGTTCACTCCTTGGGAAGATTTACCGGACAATACCGACTTACTATTTTACGAAGGCTTGCACGGCGCGGTAAAAACCGACGATGTCGATGTCGGCAAACATGCAGACCTATTAGTCGGCGTGGTGCCGATAATCAACCTCGAATGGATACAAAAATTATTGCGCGACAAAGGGGACCGAGGTTACTCGACCGAAGCCGTCACCGACACCATTCTGCGCCGCATGCCCGATTACATTCACTACATCACCCCGCAATTCTCGCGCACTCACATCAACTTCCAGCGCGTACCGACGGTCGATACCTCGGATCCGTTTTCTGCGCGCTACATCCCCACCGCCGACGAAAGCTTTGTCGTCATCCGTTTCGCTAATCCGAAAGGCATCGACTTCCCCTATTTAATTTCCATGATCCACGACTCTTTTATGTCGCGTCCCAACATCCTCGTCGTGCCCGGCGGCAAAATGGAATTAGCCATGCAATTAATATTCACGCCGATGATTTTGCAATTTATGGACAGAAAAAAACGCGCGGGGTAAATAGAAGGATGAGGGATCAAGGCGGAAGGATGAAAAAATGCGTAAGACGAAATCCGTAGGCTGGCGCTGATAAGCCCAGCTTTTTTCAATGCAATGATGCGGGTACTCTGCTGGGCTTATCAGCCCAGCCTACGAAAAATCAAATGCAGCGGTTTCTTCCCACGTCGCCGGATCGCATCCGGCTCGGGTGATGTTGATGCTGGCGGCGGCGATGGCATGGTGTAGTGCGTTAGTTAATAATTTTTCGTCGAGATGTTTGATCGCTGCCTGATTTAATTTTTCTGCGCGCGCGAGATAGCCGATCAATCCTGCTTGAAAGCAATCGCCCGCACCGACCGTATCTTGAATGTGTAATTTTGGCGGTAATAATTTTATCATGGCTGAGCCTGTGATTAACGCTGCGCCGTTTGCGCCGAGTGTTAACGCGATCAATTGCACTTCTGAGTTTTCAAATAGTTTTTTTGCCGACGCAATTAAATCCTCGGACGCAAAACCAAGATGATGTAAATCTTCGTCGCTGACTTTGATGATGTGCGATTGGCGTAGCGCGTGCAGGACGCCAGCGCGATAAGCAGACAGATCATTCGAAGCAATGGGTCGCAAGTTGGCATCGACGGATAACACGCCGCCGCGCTTGGCGACTGCTTGCATCACAGTGATAATTTTATCTACGTCTTCGGGAATCAATGCAAGGCCGCCAGTGTGCAGCAAGCTGATTTTATTGGGCAACGAGGCTATGACTTTTTGCGCGTCGATGTCGCGATCCGCCACCGGGCCGTGATGAAATGCGTAAGTCGGTTTACCCTCGGCATCGAGGCTCACTACAGCAAGTGCGGTGGGCAATTGGCTGGTGTAAGCCGCGCGCATTTCAACTTTATTTTCATTTAATCGCGCGACGAATTGTTGGCCGAAACGATCTTGCGATAAGGGATTGAGGTAGGCGGTGTCGAGTCCTTGGCGTGCCGCGCCGATACAAAAATTGAAGACCGACCCACCCAGGCAGGGCTTGAAATTGCCGTCGGGTTGTTGAATGAGATCGACGAGTGCTTCACCTAAAGCTGTAATCATATTGGACCCAATACAGTAGCGGCGCCGAGCAAGCCAGGATACTCAGCATGAATCACGTAAGTAGGAATCGCCGCCAGATAAGCCTTGTAGCGCCCTTTGCTTTCGAAACGTTCACGGAATGGTGAGCGGGCGAAATAATCGCCTAGCTTGGGCACGATGCCGCCGCCGATATACACACCGCCGCGCGCGCCAAGCGTCAGCGCTAGATTGCCTGCGACGGTGCCTAGCATGGCGCAAAAAATCTCCACTGCTTCGACACACAATTTATCACCGCCGCGCAAGGCCTCGTTGGTAATGAAAGAGGGTTCTAATTGCTGCGGCTCAACGCCGGACAAAGCAGCGATGGCATGATAAATATTCTGCAAACCCATGCCGGATAGTAATCGCTCGGCGGAGACATGGGGAAACTGACGGCGAGTAAACGCTATAATTTTCTCTTCGCGTTCATTGGCGGCACTAATGGAAACATGACCACCCTCACCTGGCAATGCCGTCCATTTAGCCCCTGCCCATACCAAACTGGCAACGCCGAGTCCTGTGCCTGCGCCGAGTAGTGCTACCGGCGCATGTTCGAGCGCCTCACCACCGCCAATTTTTGCCAATTCAGTTTTGGGTATCAATGGTAACGATAAGGCCAGCGCCTCGAAATCATTCAATACGTTTAATTGCGACAAACCCAAGTCTTTGCGCGCCGCTTCAATCGAAAATTGCCACGGGCAGTTGGTCATTTTTATTTGATCACCGTTCACCGGCGTAGCGACGGCAATCGCGGCGGCATGAATATTTTCTGCGCCGACCGATTGCAAATAGTCGCGCGCGGCGGAAACGAAAGTTGGATGGTCTTGCGTGCGCACAGATTTTTGTTGCGTGATTTTATTTTCGTCACCGACAACTAAGGCGAAGCGGGCATTGGTGCCGCCGATGTCTGCAACCAGTCGCGCTGTATTATTATAAGCCATTGATTATATTTAACTATTTACCAATCGCCCGCGGCGACAAATTGACTCATTATAAACAAATCGGCCAGCTTATAGCTGGCCGATGAACCTAACGAAAGTAAATAAATCAAGCGGTTGCAGTTTCCATTTTAGGCTTAACCACACGCACAAACATCACCGCGATGGCTGCGCACAATAACAACACGCCCGCAAGACGAATAACATTTTCCGGATTCGCGCCGAGCAAGGATTTGTAATACAACGGCAGCGTAAAAATCTGAATGATCATGGGAATGACGATGAACATATTAAAAATTCCCATGTAAACACCGGTGCGCTCTTTTGGAATCGAACCCGCGAGCATGATGTACGGGTTGCCCATGATGCTCGCCCAAGCAAGGCCAACGCCGATCATGGGGATAAACAACATCCATTTGGTGTGAATGAGCGGAATGCAAATCATGCCAATGCCTGCGAGCGTGAGACACCCCGCGTGGGTCACTTTCGGGCCGAATTTTTTTGCATACGGAATCAACGCAAACGCGGCGAGGAAAGCGATGAAATTATAAAATGCGCCGATCTGCCCATTGAGTAAACCGGCATCGCGGAAACCTTCTGTCGTCGCATCGCTGGTATTAAACATAGTTTTGGCGAGAGACGGCACGATATACACCCAGTAGCACAGCATGCCGTACCACTGAAACAATTTCATCACTGCGAGCTGTCGCATAGTCGTGGGCATTTCGCGGATTGCATCAGCAATGTCGCCAAAAGTTTGCGCAATGCTCAACGGCTTTTTCTGCATCTGTGCGATTTCATCTTTAGTCAGCGGAATTTCCTTGGTGGTTTTCAACGTCACCAATATTGACGTGATGGAAAAAAATGCACCGATGAAAAACGCGATCATAGTGATGGTCGGTATGTTGTGTTCGTTGACGGCATCTTTATTCATGCCGATTAGCACCAGCAATGTCGGTGTGAGATATGCGAGTGTTTGCGCCAGGCCGGTGAACGCGCTCTGCGATAGAAAACCGAGAGAATGTTGCTTCGGGTCGAGCTTATCACTGATGAATGCGCGGTACGGTTCCATGGTGATGTTGTTGGCGGCATCGAGAATCCACAATACGCTCGCCGCCATCCATAAGGTTGGGCTGTAAGGC
>JBEEJL010000175.1:0-5116 GCA_041169175.1 Pseudomonadota bacterium
GCCCTTGCCGAAGAAGCCCAAGTCGCCGCCCTGCTTGCCGGAGCCGATATCTTGCGAATTTTTCTTTGCCAACTCAGCAAAACCTGCCGGATTTTTCTTCGCTTGGCTGTATAAATCGTCGGCTTTTTCTTTGGCAGCTTTTTTCTCTGCATCCGTCGCGGATGGCGCGGCGTTGATCAAAATGTGCGCGGCTTTGCGTTGCTCCGGATCAATATATTTATCCTTGGCGTTTGCATCGTAGAACTTTTTTACTTCATCATCGGATACGGCAATTTGTTTGCCTAGCTGATCAGCCGACATGACTAAATATTCCAGTTTCACTTGCTGCGGAATTTCAAATTCGGGCTGATGCGCGTCGTAATAGGCTTTCGCCGCGCCATCGGCGAGTTTGACCTGCGCAATGAATTGTTCCGGCGTGAAGTTGGCGACGCTGATTTCGCGTGTTTGCTCTTGTGCGCGAATGAAATTATCCACTACGGTTTGCGGCACGATCGGCGTGTCGGTCACTGATTCGCGTAACTGCTGAATCAGCATGTCTTCGCGCATGCGCGCTTCAAAGCCGCGCTCGGTGTAGCCGGAGCCACGCAAAAATGTCTGATATTTAGTCTTCGAAAATTTACCGTCTTCCTGGAAATTCGGAATTTCGGCAATGCGCTTGGCTAGTCGTGCGTCGGAGATAGCCATGCCGGCATCAGCGGCTTCGGCCACCATCAAGCGATTGTTGATTAAATTATCCAGCACGGCTTTACGCGCTTCCGGGTTATCCATCGCAGCAGCATCATATTGCGCGCCGAGGATAGATTGCATTTGTTGTTGTTGCGTGCGATAGGCGTTGTTGAATTCGTTGACGGAAATTTCCTGGCGCCCTACTTTGGCAGCGGCGTCGCCGCTACTGCTATTGCGCACATAGGAGTCCAGTCCGAACAGGGCAAACGGAACCAGAATTAAAACCAAGATAATTTTGGCGAATTTGCTTTGCGTTTTCGCGCGCAGGTTTTCGAGCAACATAGCGGTATCCGTATGCGTTTATGAAAAAGGGCGAACTCGCGTTCGCCCCTCTCGGTTGTTGGCGGAGTGGACGGGACTCGAACCCGCGACCCCCGGCGTGACAGGCCGGTATTCTAACCAACTGAACTACCACTCCTTATTATTCCGTTCCTAAATTCATCAACTCTTTGTCGGCTTCGCCTTGCCGTACTAATTGTACTGTCTGCGGCTCGCCTTCGTGATTTGATGAATTTAGAAACGGAATAAATATTCCTAAATTCACTGGTGGGTGCTGACGGGATCGAACCGCCGACATTCGCCTTGTAAGGGCGACGCTCTACCAGCTGAGCTAAGCACCCAGAAGCCGAGCATATTACTTCATTTATCGCGATTTTTCCAGTGTATGTGATGGAGTTTTATATCTGGGCACAAAGCGCGCGAAAATATCATCCGTCAGATATAATAAATAACTAATTGATTATATTGATAAATTTTTCGTATTACAGTTTGTTTCCTGAAGCGCATAAATGCATAGCAGAAATAATCTTTCGAAAATTCTAGCGAAAAAAAAGCGCGGACTCCGCCGCGCTTTAAATTTACTCCAGGGAAAATCAATGTTTGATCTGTACCGCTGCAACATCGGGCTTGGCCGCGATAGGCGCAACATCCGCTTTGGCTTCCGGCAACGGCTCGGGCTTACGCTCGAGCGCCATCTCCAACACTTGGTCAATCCAACGTACCGGATGAATATCCAAATGGTTTTTGATGTTATCGGGAATCTCGATCAGATCCTTGGTGTTTTCTTCCGGAATCAGCACGGTCTTGATACCGCCGCGATGCGCCGCCAGTAACTTTTCTTTCAAACCACCAATCGGCAACACTTCACCGCGCAAGGTAATCTCGCCCGTCATCGCCACGTTGGCGCGCACAGGAATACCAGTGAGCGTCGAGACGATGGCGGTGCAGATACCGACACCTGCACTCGGTCCGTCTTTCGGCGTCGCGCCTTCAGGCAAGTGGATGTGGATGTCGTTCTTGTCATGAAAATCTTCGGGTATGCCCAAGGCCTTCGCACGCGCGCGCACGACGGTCAACGCGGCCTGGATCGATTCCTGCATCACTTCGCCAAGCTTACCCGTAGTGGTCGTTTTGCCTTTACCCGGCACGCGTACCGCTTCGATGGTCAGCAACTCGCCGCCGACTTCGGTCCATGCCAGGCCGGTGACTTGACCAACTTGATTGTTCTTCTCCGCCATGCCGTAATCAAAGCGACGCACGCCGAGATATTTATCCAGGTTTTTCGCGTTGACAGTGACTTTGCCTTCTTTCTTTTTACCCGTGAGTAAGGCCGTGACGACTTTGCGGCAGATCTTGGCCACTTCGCGATCAAAGCTACGTACACCCGCTTCACGCGTGTAATAGCGCGCGATATCGCGCAGCGCGGCTTCGGCGATAATCAATTCGCCTTCCTTCAAACCGTTGGCTTTCATTTGTTTCGGCACTAAATATTTTTGCGCGATGTTGATTTTTTCATCTTCGGTATAGCCGGACAAACGAATCACTTCCATACGATCGAGCAGCGGACCGGGGATATTCAAGGTGTTGGCGGTTGCGACGAACATCACGTCGGACAAATCGTATTCGACTTCGATGTAGTGATCGACGAAAGTGTGGTTTTGCTCAGGATCAAGCACTTCGAGCAGCGCCGATGAGGGATCGCCGCGGAAGTCCATACCCATTTTGTCCACTTCGTCGAGCAAGAATAATGGGTTACGCACGGCGACTTTGCTCATGTTTTGCAAAATCTTGCCAGGCATCGAGCCGATGTAAGTGCGGCGATGGCCGCGGATTTCTGCTTCGTCACGCACGCCGCCGAGCGACATGCGCACAAATTTACGATTGGTCGCGCGCGCGATGGATTGACCGAGCGAGGTCTTTCCCACGCCGGGCGGACCGACTAAGCACAGAATCGGCGCTTTGAGTTTATCTACGCGCTGCTGCACGGCGAGATATTCAACAATGCGTTCTTTTACTTTCTCCAAGCCGTAATGATCTTGATCCAGCACTTCGCCGCACACGGTCAAATCGGTAGCGACTTTGGTTTTCTTTTTCCACGGCAAGGCGACCAGCGTATCGATGTAATTACGCACCACGGTGGCTTCGGCTGACATGGGTGACATCAAGCGCAGTTTTTTCAATTCGGCTTCGGCTTTGGCGCGCGCTTCTTTCGGCATATGCGCAGCCTTGATTTTTTTCTCCAGCTCGTCGATGTCGGCTGATTCGTCGCCATCGCCGAGTTCTTTCTGGATCGCTTTCACTTGCTCGTTCAAATAATATTCGCGCTGCGATTTTTCCATCTGGCGCTTGACGCGACCACGGATGCGCTTTTCGACCTGCAGAATATCGATTTCGGTTTCGAGCAAGCTGAGCAAATGTTCGAGACGCAATTTGATGTCGGGCATTTCAAGAATTTGCTGTTTTTGCTCAAGCTTGAGCGGTAAATGCGCAGCAATCGTATCGGACAAACGTCCGGCGCCATCGATGCCGGCCAACGAAGTCAAAACCTCCGGTGGAATTTTTTTGTTGAGTTTGACGAACTGGTCGAACTGCGACACCAAGGTGCGGCGCATGGCTTCGATTTCGTGATTGTCAGCACCGAGTTCATCCATCAGCTCAACTTCGCCGTTGTAGTGCGTATCGAGGTCGATAATTTTGTTAATGCGTACGCGCTGACCACCTTCGACCAACACTTTCACCGTGCCGTCAGGCAATTTCAACATTTGCAAAATGCTGGCAAGGCTGCCGATGTCGTACAAATCTTCCGGCACCGGCTCGTCTTTGGCGGCAGATTTCTGCGCCACGAGCACGATGCTCTTGCCGGATTCCATCGCGGTTTCTAAAGCCTTGATGGATTTCTGGCGGCCAACAAATAAGGGAATCACCATGTGCGGGAACACAACAACATCGCGCAATGGTAAAAGAGGATGGACTTGGGGCTGGGGATTACTGGACATGGTGCTCACCTTTCAATCAAAGATACAGTTAATTTGGGGATCAATTACCGGTATTCAAGTTGTTAACTTAAACACCACCCCGGAGGTTGAGCGCATGTGGCGCAGAAATACAAAAAACTTAATTAAATCAAATAGTTACACGCCAGCCACTTTTGGTTGATCGGCGTAAATTAATATCGGTTTACCTTCGCCGCTAATGGCATTTTCATCCATGACGACTTTGGATACGTTTTGCATCGACGGTAATTCATACATGATGTCGAGCAGAGAATGTTCAATGATGGAACGCAATCCGCGTGCGCCGGTTCTGCGCACCAAAGCTTTTTTCGCTATCGCCACCAGTGCGTTTTCGCGGAACTCCAAATCAACGCCTTCCATGTTGAGCAATTTTTGATATTGCTTGGTCAGCGCGTTTTTCGGTTCGGTCAAAATCCGTACCAAGGCTTTTTCATCCAGCTCGTCGAGTGTCGCCACAACCGGCAAACGTCCAACGAATTCCGGTATCAAACCGTATTTGATCAAGTCTTCCGGCTCGACTTCTTTTAACAGCGCGCCGATTTCCTTGCGGTCGTCGTGGCTTTTTACCGTGGCGCCGAAACCGATGCCGCCTTTTTCAGAACGATTGCGTACGACTTTATCCAGGCCGCTGAATGCGCCGCCGCAGATAAATAAAATATTGGTGGTATCAACTTGGACAAACTCTTGGTTCGGATGCTTGCGCCCGCCTTGTGGCGGCACCGAGGCCATCGTACCTTCTATCAATTTCAATAACGCCTGCTGCACGCCCTCGCCGCTCACGTCGCGCGTGATGGAAGGGTTATCGGATTTGCGTGAAATTTTGTCTATCTCGTCGATATAAACGATGCCGCGCTGGGCTTTTTCCACGTCGTAATCGCATTTTTGCAATAACTTCTGGATGATATTTTCCACGTCTTCACCGACGTAACCGGCTTCGGTTAAGGTCGTCGCATCGGCAATCACAAACGGCACGTTGAGTAAACGCGCGAGGGTTTGCGCGAGTAAAGTTTTGCCTGAACCGGTGGGGCCGATGAGCAGAATATTGCTCTTGGCGACTTCAACATCGCCAGCGGTCTTAGCAGGATTTTTCAGACGCT
>JBEEJL010000176.1:0-4185 GCA_041169175.1 Pseudomonadota bacterium
AAAGCAGATCCTTCGCTGACGCTCAGGATGACAATGGGTAGGGTGCGCCGCGCGCACGCGTTGCGGGGTTTATACAAGCGGCTATGTTGTATAGAGCCTTACGCGTGCGCGCGGCGCACCCTACGATTTTTATCGTCGACTTAGCTCAGCGGTAATTCGAAGAGAGCAGAAGATTACCCTTCTGCGCCGATGATATTTTTGTTGGGAATCGGGGGCCGTCGGCGTGAACCTGTTTGAGCTACGCGGCCTTGCAGATTTCAATTGTAGGTAAGAGCGAGTTTTCTCGCCGCCCGATTCCCAACAGAAATATCAGCGACAAAAAACAAAAACAAAAACAAAAAGCAGCGCGGCGGGTTCGCCTTTTTTGGCGAAGCAAAAAAGTGACTAGCCGCCGGGCTACCCCCGGCACTCTCATTCATCGCTCGGCTGATGCAGTCGAGGAAAATGTAACCAGCATCCCCATCCCAACCTTCCCCCATCAAGGGGGAAGGAGCTTGGCGGCTGGAATTTCATAGGTATTTTGATTGCGACTTGATATCCGCCTTCGCGGGTATGACGGAAATAGAAAGAACGCTAGATAGTCTTTTCTATCAAATCCGTTTTTCTTTCGCTCTGACTTTGCGCATGATTATGTGCCGCCGTGCCGCCGTCAAACGCATGGTTGATGCGCGTGAATATGGATTTGAGTGCGCGCCATAATTTTGGTAACAACCAGAGGGCGAGAATAATGAATATGCCCAGCCCGATTAAAAATATGACGGGATTGGTAAACATGGCCCACAGCCCGCCGACTACCAGCGCATCTTCGGTCAGCGACGCGGTCCAGTTGCTCACGGGTTCGGGCGAGGTGTTGATCAGCGCGCGGCTACCGGCCTTGGTGACGTGGCTGCCCGTTGCCATCGCGCCGCCGAGTATGCCGGCGACTAAGGTCATCACTGTGCTATCCGCGCCCGCCATGCTCGCTGCAAGGGCAGCGCCAGCGGGAATGCGGATGAAAGTATGCACCGCATCCCAGATGGTATCGAGGCCGGGAATTTTGTCGGCGAAAAACTCGACGAACAACATAAAGCCGGTCGCGCCCATCACGAGTGGATGGCTTAGCACATGCATGCTCTGCGGTAGGTTGGCCCAACCCATTTTATCGACCAAGCCGACAATAAATAAAACGGCGTAAAGACGAATACCGCTCGCCCAACCCAGCCCAGCGGCTAGTGCGATTGATTGCAGGTTATCCATGTTCTATCTCCTGTTGCTGAAAATAACGTGAGCTAACAATTAAATTCTATACTACATTGCTGACACTCTAGCGCCGCATTGATGTAAAAAGTTGACATCGTGAGGCGATAGCCCCACAATCCAGCCTCTACGAAATTGTAGAACACCGGGCGCGGGGTGGAGCAGTCTGGCAGCTCGTCGGGCTCATAACCCGAAGGTCACAGGTTCAAATCCTGTCCCCGCAACCAACAGCTTAATAACCTCTTGATTTTTAAGAGGTTTTTTGCTTTTTGGGATTTGAGAAATGATTTGTATTTTCAATAGGCACAAGTAATTTTTTTCGATTTTGGATTCGCTTTCGACTTCTTCTTGCCCTAAAAGTTTTTCCCCCTGCAGCTTGCCTAAAATAGTCGATTCAGACTATCTTGTGCTTATTCTTTCAGTGCAGAATTTTTCATCATGCTGGCTTCGCGTTTATCCCCATTAATTACTCAACTTTCCGCTGGTTTGCTTGAACGCGGCACGCATATTCGTCTCGCCTTATTGGCAGCACTGGCGGGCGAACATTTGCTGCTCATCGGTCCGCCGGGTACGGCGAAAAGTGATTTGGCGCGACGCTTGAGCGCGGCCTTCACCAAGGCGAGTTATTTTGAACGACTGCTGACGCGCTTTTCCGTGCCGGAAGAATTGTTCGGTCCGCTGTCGCTCGCGTCATTAGAGCAAGACCGCTACGAGCGCAAAATTGAAGGCTATTTGCCGACGGCTTCGTTTGCTTTTATCGACGAAATTTTCAAAGCCAACTCGGCCATTCTTAACGCTTTACTCGCATTGCTGAATGAACGCGAATACGACTACGGCGCGGGGCGCATTCGCACGCCGTTGATTTCCGTCATCGGCGCGAGCAATGAAATTCCGCAGGAAGATTTTCTGGCCGCTTTCTATGATCGCTTTTTATTGCGCGCCGAAGTGAAACCGATTTGCGACAGCGAATTTCCCGCGCTATTGGCGCTGAAGCAAAGCGCTAAACTGCACCTCGAGCCTGCCCTGCAAATCAGCCGCGAAGAATGGGCGAGCTGGCATGCTGCGCGCGATCAAGTCGCTTTGCCGCAGGACATCATCGAGCTGTTGGCGCAACTGCGTAGCGTATTGCAACAGCAGGCAATTCATCTTTCCGACAGGCGCTGGCATCGCATTATCGGCTTGCTGAAGACGTCTGCTTATACCAACGGTCGCAATGAAATCAATGTGTGGGATTTGTGGCTGACACAATTTTGCGCCGTCGATCGGCCAGAGCAAGCGGCGCTGGTGGAGGAATGGTTCAGCAGTTTGCTCGGCACGCACCAAGGTTTGAATCAGGAACGCTTCAGCCATGTGGTCAAAGCCTTTGAAAGCCAACTCGAAGTCGAGCGCAAAGCCAATGATCTGGCCTTCGATGACAGCGGAAAAATCGCCTTGGCCGAATCTATCAGTGGTGGCGGCCAAAGCGAGGCTGCGCCGCGACTCACCGGATTTTTGCGCGGCAAACGTTATGGTGCTGCGCATATTCGTGCGCGAACCGCACAAATGGATGATTTAATTATTCAATTAAATCAATATGTTACAAGTATAGATGCACAAGTAAAAAATGTCGCGCAAGAAGTGAAAAATCATTTGTGGATCGTGCCGGAATTTGCCGATAAAGCGCGTGAGAGTTTGCAGATTACCAAACGCAATGTGGAAGATCTGCAAACGCGTTGCCAACAAGTGCGTAAAGGTTTTGCCGACTTACCCAAATTGGAAACCGATAACGGCGCGGTGCCCGAGCCCATCGCGGTAGATGGAATGTAATCATGCCGCAGCCCAGCTTTGACCCAAACGCGCTGGAGTCACCGCTTAAATCGCTGGATAATTTGCCGCGAAATCTGTGGCTGCAAAGCATCATCAATAGTGTCGGCGTATTGCCCAAGCGGCTCGAAGGCGTGGCGGCGCTACGCAAAAGCCTGCTCGCGGGCAGCGTGCCGGATGCGCCGTTCGTGTTGTGGCCTGCGGGTCCGCTGACTATTCCATTATTACGCGAGCTACGTTACCTTGATCTGGCGCAATATTGTCAGGGCAGCGAGGCGCTGACCAGCCAAGTGCTACAAAGCCTGCTGTGGCACGCCGACCGCATCATCGACCTGCTCGACGAGTTTGATCCCCATGCCGCCGCCGATAAAATCGCCGAAGCTTTCTCTGCCGATTGGCGCGAACGCACCGACGTGTTGCGCGACATCCACTATATATTCGACGACCTGGGCAATCTGGATGGCCTGGATAACTGGGACGCCAGCCAAGGCAAGTTGCGCAGCGAGGGGCGCGAAGTATTGCTGCGCATCCGCAAATTGCTCGAAGATATGCCGGAAATCCGCAAAGTCATCCGTAGTTTAGGTCGCGCCAAACCTACCGATGAGCTGGACTCATCACGCCCGCCGTCAATCCCGCTGATGGAAAAAAACCGTCAACTGGTGGCCGAGACACGCGAAATCCGCCTGCCCGACGCGGCGACGGAAACGCGCGGCATCAAGCGCTCAGGGAATCTGTCGCGTATGTTACCGAGCGAATCGATATGGCTGATGCACCCGCGCTTACGCCTCGCCTGGTCCGCGCGCCTGCTTGAGCGCGGACTGATGACCTATGAGGATAATGACGTCGCGCAAGAAACCGTGTGGGTCGAGCGCGAGCAATGGCGACCGAGCACGCAGACCAAACCGGAAAATAAACTGGAAATGGGCCCGTTGATCGTCTGCGTCGATACCTCCGGCTCGATGCAAGGCGGGCGCGAGCAGGTGGCCAAGGCCGTGGTGCTGGAAGCTATGCGCTTAGCCAATCTGCAAAAACGCCCTTGCTATTTATATGCTTTCAGCGGGCCGGGTGAAGTGATTGAACGGACTTTGGCGCTGGATGCAGACGGGCTGGAGGGCGTGATCGAATTTCTCAGCCAGACTTTTCATG
>JBEEJL010000177.1:0-4092 GCA_041169175.1 Pseudomonadota bacterium
CTGCTGCGTAGCCAAGCGGCACCAGCGGCGCGATGAAGTCGGTCACTTGCATCCAGCGTTTTCCACTCTTGCGCGAGAACCACCACATCGCAATCAATACGCCGAGAAAACCGCCGTGGAACGACATGCCGCCTTGCCAGACTTTGAAAATATCGATGGGGTTGGCGAGGTAATACGAAAATTTATAAAACAACACATAACCTAAACGCCCGCCGAGCACCACGCCGAGTACGCCGAAAAACAGCATATCTTCCAATTGTTTTTCGTCAAAGCCTTGTTGTGGCTGGGTGCGGAGGCGATATTTTCCTAGAAACCAGAACAGAGTGAACGCCAACACATACATCAGGCCGTACCAGCGAATAGCCATAGGGCCGAGGTGAACGGCGACGGGGTCAAATTGTGGATGAGTGAGCATGTAATTGGTTATTCGTTTGCGATAGAATGTTAGATTATACGTTAATCATTCTTTCAGTATCCGGAGCCTTCATGTCTGACAATCGCCGCAGCAAACTCATCACCGCAGGAAATTTACGCTCACCCAACCGCGCCATGCTGCGCGCTGTGGGTTTTGGCGATAAAGATTTCGACAAGCCTATCGTCGGCATCGCCAACGGGCATAGCACGATGAATCCGTGCAACGCGGGCATTCAGCCCTTGGTCGATCGTGCGGACGCCGCGATAAAAGCCGCCGGCGGCATGCCGCAAATGTTCGGAACTATCACGGTCACCGACGGCATCAGCATGGGCACCGAGGGGATGAAGTATTCGCTGGTGTCGCGCGAAGTGATTGCCGACTCAATTGAAACCGCGACGCAAAGTCAAATGATGGACGGTGTGTTGATTGTCGGCGGTTGCGACAAGAATATGCCCGGCGCGATGATTGCGATTTTGCGCATGAACATCCCGTCGATATTTGTCTATGGCGGCACGATTAAGCCGGGTAACTGGAAAGGCCAGGCGCTCACCATTGTTAGTCCGTTCGAAGCGGTCGGCGCGTTTAACTCGGGCAAAATGAGCGAAGAAGATTTTATCGGCATCGAAAAAAATGCCTGCCCGTCTGTCGGCGCGTGCGGCGGTATGTACACCGCCAACACCATGTCGAGCGCATTCGAAGCAATGGGCATGAGTTTAATGTATTCCTCCACCATGGCTGCGCCGGATAAAGAAAAAGCCGACAGCGCGGCGCAATCGGCCGAAGTATTAGTGAAGGCGATTCATAACCAAATCCTGCCGCGCACGATTGTGACGCGCAAAGCGATTGAGAATGCTGTCGCAGTCATTATGGCCGTCGGCGGTTCGACCAACGCGGTGCTGCATTTCCTCGCCATCGCGCACGCCGGCGACATCGAATGGACCATTGACGACTTCGAGCGCATGCGCAAAAAAGTGCCGGTGCTGTGCGATTTGAAACCGTCGGGCAAATACGTCGCGACTGATTTGCACAAGGCTGGCGGCATACCGCAAGTGATGAAGATTTTGTTGAAACATGGCGTGTTGCATGGTGAATGCATGACCATCACCGGACAAACGATAGCCGAAGTATTGAAAGACGTGCCCGACACCCCGCGCAAAGATCAGGACGTGATTCACGATTGGGAAGATGCCTTATATAAAGAAGGCCACTTGGCAATTCTTAAAGGCAATCTGTCGCCCGAAGGTTGCGTAGCAAAAATTACCGGCCTGAAAAATCCCGTCATCACCGGCCCCGCGCGCGTATTCGATTCCGAGCCCGATGCAATGGACGCCATCATGTCGGATAAAATCAAAGCCGGTGATGTGCTGGTAATCCGTTACGAAGGCCCGCAAGGCGGACCCGGTATGCGCGAAATGCTCGCTCCTACGAGCGCGATTATCGGTAAAGGTTTGGGTGATGTAGTCGGCTTTATCACCGACGGACGTTTCTCCGGCGGCACCTGGGGCATGGTCGTCGGCCACGTCGCGCCGGAAGCCTTTGTCGGCGGCAACATCGCACTGGTGAACGAAGGAGATTCGATTACGATAGATGCGCACAAATTATTGATCCAAGTAAATGTCAGTGACGCAGAGCTGGCAACGCGTCGTGCAAAATGGAAACAACCCGCGCCGCGTTATACGCGCGGTGTGTTGGCGAAGTTTGCTAAATTGGTTTCGACGGCGAGTAAGGGCGCTGTGACGGATTGATAAATTATTTTATCAAAGAAGTCTGCATCTGAAAGATGAAGGTGCACACCGTAGGCTGGGTTGATAAACCCAGCAGCGCGTTGAATGGACATTGCTGGGCTTATCAGCCCCAGCCTACGAGAGAGATGTAATAAATTTTCTGCGAAGAAAGAAGTCCCTTCCCCTTCAAGGGGAAGGTTAGGATGGGGATGGGTGTGGATTTACGCCATGTGCTTGCAAGACATTTCGCTAAGCGTGCGCGCGGCGCACGGTTTAGATTTTATTTGTCGTAACACCCATCCCCACCCTATCCCTCCCCTTGAAGGGGAGGGGACGGTGAATCAACAATTCTATGTTTGATCCGACGAAAATAAATATGCCTAATCGCCTGCAAAACGAAACTAGTCCCTACCTTCAACAACACGCTGACAACCCCGTCGATTGGTATGCGTGGAATGAAGAATCACTCGCGCGCGCGCGCAAGGAGAACAAACCGATATTGCTATCCATCGGTTATTCCGCATGCCATTGGTGTCATGTGATGGCGCATGAAAGCTTTGAAGATGAGGCGACGGCGAAAGTGATGAACGAGTTGTTCATCAATATCAAAGTCGATCGGGAAGAGCGGCCTGACCTTGATTCGATATACCAAAGCGCGCATTACATGCTGACGCGGCGCGCCGGCGGTTGGCCGCTGACCATGTTTTTGCAACCGGATGGCACACCTTTTTTCGGCGGGACGTATTTTCCGAAAGAGCCGCGCTACAACTTACCCGGATTTGTCGGGCTGATGGAGCGCGTAGCGACATTTCGCTTGAGCAACGGCGAAGAAATTGTGAAACAAAATATGTCGCTGCTGGCGGCATTCGAGCAAATGTTGCCGCAAGCATTGGACAATGTAGCTATCAGCGATGCGCCGTTAGAAACCGCTTACACGGTTTTGCGGCATACATTTGATGCCGTCGATGGCGGCTTCGGCGCGGCGCCGAAATTTCCGCATCCAGGCGAGATTGAATTTCTGCTGCGCCGACATGCCGCGACTAAATACGACGAGCCGCTGACGATGGCGGCGTTCACGTTGAAAAAAATGGCCAACGGCGGCATTTACGATCATCTCGGCGGCGGCTTCGCGCGCTACAGCGTCGATGGTCAGTGGAGCATTCCGCATTTTGAAAAAATGTTGTACGACAACGGGCCGTTGTTACGTTTGTACGCCGACGCATGGTTGCTCACGCAAGATCCGCAGTTCGAACAAGTGGCTGAAGAAACCGCTGCGTGGGTGATGCACGACATGCAAGCGCCGAGCGGTGGATTTTATTCGTCCATCGACGCAGACTCGGAAGGCGAGGAGGGTACGTTTTATGTATGGGCGCGCGAACAAATAAAACCTTTGCTCAGTGCAGACGAATACGCCGTGTTCGCGCCGTGTTACGGACTCGAAGGCGCGCCGAATTTTGAAGGTGCGCATTGGCATTTGCGCATTGTCGAGTCGCCAAACGAAATAGCCAAAGCAAACGGCATCACCGTTGAAGCTTGCGAAGAATTATTGGCGTCATCGCGTGCGAAACTTTATGCCGTGCGTGAACAACGCATCCATCCGCATCGCGATGAAAAAATTCTGGTGAGCTGGAATGCGCTGATGATCAAAGGTCTTGCGCGAGCAAGTGTGGTGTTTGACCAACCCAAGTGGCTGGCGTCGGCACGCCGCGCGCTGGATTTCATCCGTAAAGAAATGTGGCGCAACGGGCGATTGCTGGCGACGCACAAAGACGGCAAGTCGCATCTCAACGCTTACCTCGACGACTACGCGTTTTTGCTCGATGCTTTGCTGGAATTGATGCAAGCCGAATTTCAGCACGATGATTTGAAGTTTGCACAACAACTCGCCGATGTATTGCTGGCGCAGTTTGAAGATAAAGGCTCCGGTGGTTTTTTTCTCACCAGCCATGACCA
>JBEEJL010000178.1:0-4853 GCA_041169175.1 Pseudomonadota bacterium
GGTTATCTCATTCAGCAATAATTGTACTCGACCTCGGAAATCATTTTCGCGCTTGCCGCCTTGCATAATCATCATGCGATAGCGTTATTCGTTGGCGCTGCTGTCAGTATCCAATTTGAAATTATAGACACTCAAGCCGTCTGGCGAAGCTGAAGTGGACATAATGCTGCGGAAAAAGGCCAAATCTTCTTTCAGATTGGCATTTTCGTCTTGCAACTGGGTCAGCGTTTTGGTGATTTCGGTCTGCGAAGATTTGTCGATTTGCGCTTGTCGCTCCAACTCGGTCAAACTCACACGCATTTTGCCGTTTTCTTCCGTCAGCTGTTGTTTGGCTTCGGTCAGCTCGGCCACTTGTCGCTGCGAAGTGTCTTTATCAAAACCTGCTAAACGCTGGCCCGCATCGAACATCCACCACACCAAGCCGGTGATCAGCGTCAGCCCGACCGCGAGCGCGACCCATTTCCAATACCAGGCGACATGGTTTTGCACGCGGATGCGCTGCGGCGGCACGCCCATTTTTCCGCGCATTTGGCGGCGTAAATATTTCATGGCAGCACCGGCACTTGCATGAGACCGGTCGTTTCTTTCACGCCAAACATGATGTTCATATTCTGCACGGCTTGGCCTGCTGCGCCCTTAACCAAATTATCTTCCACGGCGAGCACCACGACCGTGTCGCCGCCTTGCGGCCTGTGCACGGCGATGCGGCACATATTCGACGCGCGCACCGAGCGCGTTTCCGGATGGCTGCCGGCAGGCATCACATCGACAAACGGTTCGTTGGCGTAGCGCTGTTCAAACAACGCTTGCACATCGACGTCTTTGGTCAGGCGCGCATACAAGGTCGCGTGAATACCGCGTATTAATGGCGTCAAATGCGGCACAAACGTCAGCCCGACTTTTTCGCCCGCTGCGCGCGATAAGCCTTGCACAACTTCGGGCAAATGGCGATGACCGGCGACGCCGTAGGCTTTGAAATTATCCGCTGCTTCGGGAAACAAATTCGCCACTTCGGCCTTCTTGCCCGCGCCGGAAACGCCGGATTTGACGTCCGCTATAAGATATTGATTATCAACAACTTTATTTTCAATCAAAGGCAAAAAACCTAACTGGGTCGCGGTCGGATAACAACCGGGATTGGCCAGCACGCGCGCGGTTTTAATCGCCGCGCGATTCACTTCGGGCAAACCATATACGGCTTCTTCTACCAATTCAGGGCAGGCGTGCTGCATGCCGTACCATTTTTCCCAGACGGCAATATCTTTAATACGAAAGTCGGCGGCCAGATCAATCACGCGCACACCCGCCTTCACTAATTCGCGCGCTTGCTCCATCGCGATACCATTCGGCGTTGCGAAAAAAACCACATCGCATTTTGTCAGCGGCGCATCGGCGGTATCGGAAAATTTCAAACTCACATGTCCGCGCAAATTGGGAAACATGTCGGCGACCGGCATACCCGCTTCTTTGCGCGAGGTAATGACTTCGAGCTTGGCTTCTGGATGTTGCGCGAGCAGACGCAACAACTCAACACCGGTGTAGCCCGTTCCCCCTACGATGCCTACTTTAATCATGTATTTCCATCTCAAAAATGCCGTGCATTGGGAAGCTTCCCCAGATACAACCATCGTTCACTATAAAACAGCCTCGCGACAGTAGCAAACAAAAAGCCGCCAAGAGGCGGCTTTTTGCGCTGCCGAAACGCTTAGCGTTTCGAGAATTGCTTACGACGGCGCGCTTTGCGCAGACCGACTTTTTTACGTTCAACTTCACGCGCATCACGCGTTACCAAACCAGCTTTTTTCAGTGTGGTTTTCAGCGCTTCGTCGTATTCGATCAACGCGCGAGTGATGCCGTGGCGCACTGCGCCGGCTTGGCCTGATTCACCGCCGCCGAGCACGTTGACCATGATGTCAAATGTCGCGATGTGGTTAGTCAATTCCAAAGGCTGGCGCACGACCATACGACCGGTTTCGCGGGCGAAATATTCATCCAGCGGCTTTTCGTTGACGATGATGCTGCCTTTGCCCGGCTTGAGGAATACGCGCGCGACGGAGCTTTTGCGGCGGCCTGTGCCGTAGTGAAATTTACCGATCATATCAATCCTTCAATAACAGCGCTTGGGGCTGTTGTGCGGTGTGGGGATGGGCGCTACCCTTATAAACTTTCATTTTTTTCAACATGGCGTAGCCGAGCGGGCCTTTAGGCAACATGCCTTTAACGGCTTTTTCCAGCACACGCTCAGGATGCTTGGTTTGCAAATCCTGGAAATTGGTTTCGCTGATACCGCCGGGGTAGCCGGAGTGACGATAGTATTTTTTATCCAGCGCCTTGGCGCCGGTGACGCGTAATTTTTCCGCGTTAATGACAACGATATAATCGCCGGTATCGACGTGCGGCGTGTATTCGGGTTTATGCTTACCGCGCAGGCGATGGGCAATTTTGGCGGCGGCACGACCTAGTATGAGGTCAGTCGCATCGACGATGAACCAGTCGCGGCGTACTTCGTGGCCTTTGGCGGAAAATGTTTTCATTTGAGACTATTCCTGGAAATGGCTTCAATCGTGAAGCTTCGGCAAAGCTGATACAAAGAACCCGCAATTTTAGGCGACTTGGGCCATTGCTGTCAAACCTGAATTATTCCCGCCTGGAAGATTTCCCGCGCTGAATTTACATCCGCCCCGGCACATAGCCGGTAGCTTGCGCTAAAATAAGCGCTGGATAAAAAATAACTCAAGGAAAACATCAGCATGCGGACATCAGTGAAATGGACGGACGGCGTCAGCTTTGTAGCCGAATCGGGCAGTGGCCACAAAATCACTATGGACGGCGCGCCGGAATCGGGCGGGCGTAATCTCGGCCCGCGCCCAATGGAAGTGGTATTAATGGGAACCGGCGGCTGCACTAGCTACGATGTGGTGCATATTTTGAAAAAAGGCCGGGCAGATATTATCAGTTGCGACGCAGAAATTACGGCTGAGCGAGCTGAAACTGACCCTAAAGTCTTTACCAAAATCCATTTTCATTTTGTCGTGACGGGGAAAAATTTAAAGCCCGAGCAAGTCGAGCGGGCCATTAATCTATCCGCAGAAAAATATTGTTCCGCGTCGATTATGCTGGCAAAAACCGCCGTGATTACGCATGATTTTGAAGTGCGTGAAGCATAATTAATTGATTTAATTCAATATTTTTATACCCAATAAGATGTGCTTGTCATCACTTTAGAACCCAACTGCATCACGCGTTTAACCGGCTCTGGCATGTCCGCTGGGCCATGATTCATAGCAGTTTGCGCATGGCGCGCTTCGTCGGCGCGCATTTGCTCTACCACCGCACGGCTTTGTCGATCTTGGACTGGCAGGCGATCCAAATGCTTGACCAAATGGCCCTCTACTTGACGTTCCGTTTCCGCGAGAAATGCCATATTCCATTTATCGCCCAATACGCCTGAGGCCACGCCTAGCGCAAACGAGCCTGCGTACCAAAGCGGATTCAGCAGACTTTGTTTACCGCCTAAGTCTTGCAGACGCGAATCGCACCAAGCCAAATGATCTTGCTCGTCCTTCGCCGCCTCCAGCAACAACGCGCGCGCTTCCTGCGTGCGCGCCATCAATGCCTGCCCCTGGTATAAAGCCTGAGCGGCCACCTCGCCCGCATGATTCACGCGCATCAGCTTAATAGCCGCCAACTTGTCATCGGGCGACAATGAAGTCAGCGCCTGATCGGAGACCGGTTGCTGACGCGCCGAGACCGGCTGAGCAAAAAGCGTTCTCAATCCATTATCCAAGCCGAAAATGATGCGGTCGAAAAAATCGGGGGGGTTCATAAAATTCTCAATATAATCAATGGTTTATAAATATGCGGGCGGTAAACAGTCGTTTTTTTGTTGCTTAGTTGCAACATCATCGCGCTGCGGCAGAGCAAAATCACATAAAGCACTTGTGATACAGACCACTATTTTGGCAGTATAACTCTTGCTTCTTAATGAATGCAGTAACAAAAGTGAGGTCGGCGGCACACTGCAAAGCCCTCCCCAATTTTCCAATATCAGGAGATATCACATGAACAAAAAATTATTGGCAGTCGCAGTCGTCGCTGCACTTTCCCCACTCACAGCGTTAGCTGATGCTGCTGGTGTAACACTTTACGGCAACATGAACGTATCCGCTGAGCGCGTTACTGGCCTTGGTGGTGCTTCGGGTTCTCTGCGTGAAACCCGTTTGTCAGACTCATCCAGCCGGATTGGTGTTCGCGGTGCGGAAAGTCTTGGTGCTGGTTTGGAAGGCTTCTTTCAAGTTGAAACCTTGGTTGCGCCTGAAGGCAACAACGGCACAGGCGCGTTAGGCTGGGCTTCACGTAACTCCGGCGTAGGACTTCGCGGCGCGTTCGGCGAAATTCTGGGCGGTCGTTGGGATACATACTATAACGACACATTCGCTGTTGATGGCTCTTTGATGGGTCGCGGTCCTTTGTCCGCTTTTGCGACGAGCATTATTGGCCAAACTGGCCTTGAAGGTGTTGCAATTGGTGCCAACAGCGCAGCTGCCCAAACTGCCGCTATTAATGCCGTAGGAGCTACGCTCCCTGCTGCTGCGGTACCAGGACTGGTGGCCGCCCTTAAAGGCATCGGCGCCATTCCAATTGGCGGTCGTTACGCTAACGTCATTCGCTATGCCACACCTAACCTGTCTGGCTTTCAAGCAATCGGCATTCTGGGTGCCAGCGAAAACGGCCAAGACGCCGGAAGAGGCAAAAAACAGGAACTTAACCTGCGCTACGGCAACGGCCCTATTATGGGTACTGCGTCTTACATTCGTGAAGGCCGTGATGTTGCCTCCACGGATTACAACAAA
>JBEEJL010000179.1:0-2919 GCA_041169175.1 Pseudomonadota bacterium
AATCTTCCAGCTTCTGGCCTTGTCTTTCGTATGAACGTAACCAAGGGAAGGTGGCGATGTCGGCGATGCTGTATTCATTACCCGCTAAATATTTGGTTTGCGCTAATTGCTTGTCGATCACGTTATACAAACGTCCGGCTTCTTTGGTGTAGCGATCAATCGCGTAAGGAATTTTTTCTGGTGCATAAATGCGGAAGTGGTGTGCTTGTCCCAGCATCGGGCCAACGCCGCCCATCTGGAACATCAACCATTGCAAAGTGATGTAGCGCTCAGCGATATTGTGCGGAATAAATTTGCCGCATTTTTCCGCTAGATAGACCAGCATCGCGCCGGATTCAAATAGAGAAAAATCTTTGCCGCCCGGTCCTTCGTGATCGACCATGGCAGGAATTTTATTATTCGGGCTGATGCGCAAAAACTCTGGCGTGAATTGATCGCCTTTGCCAATGTCGATGGCATGCGCTTTATATTCCAAGCCGCATTCTTCCAACATGATATGAATTTTGTGACCGTTCGGCGTCGCCCAGGAGTAGAGGTCAATCATTTAATTTCCTTTTCAATAATCGGAGTGGCTTTTTGTGACGCGACATAGATAAGCGAATCTTCAATTGCTTTAACATCATGGCGTTCACCCGGTTCGGTGAACAGATAATCGTTTTCCCGTAATGTCACACCACTGATCACCACGCTACCTCTAATCACCAGGACTTCTTCCGTGCCGTGATGCTCATGCGTGGGAAAGCGCGAGCCTTTGGCCAGGCGCACCAGAGAGGTTCTGCCGCCGGTATCGTTTTGCCGCAGCAAGTTACGCTCGATACCAGCGTAATCGGTTGCTGTCCATTTTTGATCGAGTGAGAGTTTGCTAAACATAATCTACCTCACCATTAAAAAATAATAATTTGTCTTACTGTATGACCAGACGCTAATCGATCAAAGCCCGCGTTAATATCTTCGAGCTTGAGACGTTCGCTCATCAACTTATTCACCGGCAATTTGCCTTGCTGATACAGGGACACATAGCGCGGCACATCGCGCGCGGCAATGGACGAACCCATATAGCTGCCTTTGATGGTGCGTTCTTCGGCGGTAAGATTAACATGTTGCATTTGCCAGCGTGCATCGGGGTTGGGCAAGCCAGCCGTCACCGTTGTGCCGCCACGTCGTGTGATGCGATAGGCGAGTTCCATCGCATGTACGGAGCCTGCCATTTCAAACGCGAAATCGACCCCGCCTTTGGTTAAATCTTTTACTTGTTGAATCGCATCGGCATCTTTTGCATTGACCGCTGCGGTTGCGCCGAGTTGTTTGGCTATTAGCAACTTGTCGTCATGGATATCCAGCGCGATAATTTCACGCGCACCGGCGAGCACCGCGCCGAGCACAGAGTTCAAGCCGACGCCGCCAAGTCCTACGACGGCGACCGTGCTGCCTGCGTTGACCTTGGCGGTATTCACCACCGCGCCGACGCCAGTCAATACGGCACAGCCGAACAATGCTGCCTCTTCAAATGGTAAAGATGAATCCACTTTCACCATCGAGCCGCGATGGGCTACGGTGTATTCAGCGAACGCGGCGACGCCCATGTGATGATGCACCTTGGCGCCATTTTGCGACAAGCGACTGATGCCACCCATTAGTAATCCTGCGCCGTTGGCAGATTGTCCCGGTTCGCAGTGAGTAGGGCGGCCTTCGACGCAAGGCAAGCAATGGCCGCAGGTCGCGGCGAAGATCATCACGACATGATCGCCGATTTTCAAATCAGTCACGCCCGCGCCGAGCTCGACCACTTCGCCTGATGCTTCATGGCCGAGCACCATCGGTAATTGCCGTGGGCGGTCGCCGTTGATCGTAGATAAATCGGAATGACACAAACCCGCTGCACGGATTTTGACCAGCACTTCACCCGCGCCGGGCGGCGCAAGATCAACGCTTTCGATTTTCATCGGCTGACTTTGCGCATACGGAAGTGGCAGCGACATGGTGTGTAAGACGGCTGCGCGGATTTTCATAGCGCAGCCTTATGCGAGCGCAAACGCGGCGCTGAAAAAAAATCACTTTGATACTTGGTATGTGTCGGCATAGGGCTTAAGAACTTTCAAAATTAATTATGAATTTTCTTTGTCAGTAATCAGCTGCGTTGGCGGTCTTATCAAGTGGATGGTCATCTTACTATCCATCAATGTGCGGGCTATCTTGCCCGCATTCCATTTTTACAATTTGGAAGAGGACTCAATATGAAAACTAATACGATTTCGACATTCTACTTTATTCAGCGTGTAATCAGAACTCTAGCGATTTCAGCGGTGGTGCTTGGCACTACGGCTGCGGCCAATGTTGCCACTGCCGATACCGGTGTGGTTTATACCTTGACCAATGCCGTAGCCGGTAACTCGGTGTCGGTATTTAATCGCGCCGATGACGGAACACTGTCAGCCGGTGGGCAAGTTGCTACCACAGGTTTGGGTAGCGGCGGTGGCTTGGGTTCACAAGGCGCATTAGTGTTGAGCAAAAACGGCCAATGGTTATTCGCGGTTAATGCCGGCAGCAACGACGTCTCCGTTTTTTCGACACGAAGCGGCTTGACGCTGGTAAGCAAAACAGCTTCCGGCGGCGTGCGCCCGGTTAGTCTGACCGTGAATGAAGACGTGCTTTATGTATTGAACGGCGGCGGCGCAAATAATATCAGTGGTTTCCGTATCAATGAGAATGGCACACTGCAAGCTATCGCCGGTTCCACCCAACCGTTGAGTGCCGCTAACACAGGCCCCGCGCAAGTTCAGTTCAACCGCGATGGCGATGAATTAGTAGTAACGGAAAAAGCCACCAACAAAATCACTTTGTATTCGGTGAAAAATGGCGTAGCCAGCGGCCCTGTAGTGCGCAATTCAAATGGCATGACACCATTCGGTTTTGCGTTTG
>JBEEJL010000180.1:0-5291 GCA_041169175.1 Pseudomonadota bacterium
TCACGTTCAAGGTGAGTTCTGGTTCGAGGCCCATCGCGTTCAAACCCGGCGTGTCGAGTATCGATAAGCCATTGGTCAGCAGCGGGTGCGGATAATTAATCATGGCGTAGCGCCACACCGGCACTTCGACTTTGTCGTTATCGTTGGCGACGACTTCAGGATTGGTTTCATCGAGCAAACCCATCATGCGTGCTTCGAGGGCGAAAATCTTTTTCGATTCCGCCAACGACATCATCGCTTGGCGCATATCCGTAGCCGATTCAATATTGAGCGTAATCTTGCTCCACTCGATCGGCATTTCTTTTAAATGGCCGATACTCTCGTCGCGAAAACGCGTTTCGATCGGCAGCAGTTTGACGTAAGGCGGCTCGCTTGGGTCGTGAAAAATTTCCGTCGGGCACATGGTGGTGCGGCCAATGTCCGACGGCAGCAAACGTTGTTTGAAGCCGGAGAAAAATAAAGCGTTAATTAATTCCGTTTTGCCGCGCGAATATTCGGCGAGAAACGCCAGCGTGAGGCGGCCGCTTTTCAGACTTTCGATCAAATCATAAAAGCGCACGGAGAATTGCGCGTCAAGCTGATTGGTTTTTTCTAGCCACGCATGATATTCGGTGATGGAATGAATTAGCCCATCGCGCCAAACGCGAAAACGCGCGGCTTCTTCTTCAAGTCGGCTGGCAAAAGTAGCGATATTCATTTCCATTCGACGCGCGCTTCCCTGATTTTTTTAGCAATATAAATTGATTTTAACTATGTTATTGTTTTTATTCAACTATTTTAATTACATCAACGATCCAGACAAGAGACGTGAGCCTTGCACTTCGAGCCAGCGCAGAGGCAACATGAGTATAAGCTGGCACACGACAAATACAACCAAAGGCGACAGATCCACGTTGCCAACCAGCGGTATCATTTTGCGAATCGGATCGAGAAACGGCTTGGTCAAACTATTGAGCAAAGGCGAGAGCGGATGATAGGGATTAAACCAACTGATAATCGCTTGCACGAACACCACGCAGATGAGCAAATAAACACTCCACTTTACCAGCATCACGGCAGCCAGTAAGGCGAGGACGGGGAATACATGCAGGCCCGCAGATAGCGCGGGCAAATTGCGCAAGCCGATGATAAAGGTTTGTAAAATGAATTCTGCCAACCACGCGACGAAAAGCGAGGCTAGGTCGTAACCTTTCCAACCGGGCACAAATTTGCGCGCGGGCAGCACGGCGAAGTCAGTCACGGCGTTGACGAATTGCGCCAAAGGATTGCGTAGCGGCGCGCGGAAGACTTGCATAAAAAATCGCAACAAGGCCGCCAGCACAAACAAATGGAAAATAGTTTCAAGCAAAAACTGTATCGCATTGGCAATCATGGTCAGCGTTCCTTACGCAGTTTTTCCCAGCTCGTCGCCTAGCTCTACCGAGCGGACGGCGGCTTGTTTAATCGCGTCAATTAAATGCGTTTTGATTTCTGCGGCTTCCATTACCGACAGCGCACGCTCGGTGGTGCCGCCTTTTGAGGTCACGCGCTGGCGCAAAGTGGCCGCGTCATCCGGGCTTTCTGCCGCCAGCTTGGCTGCGCCGAGAAAAGTACACACGCCCAAACTGCGCGCTGCTTCTTTGGTCAAACCTAATTCGACGCCCGCTTGTTGCATCGCTTCGAGAAAATAAAATACATACGCCGGACCGCTGCCGGACAAGGCGGTGACCGCATCGAGATGTTTTTCATCGTCGAACCACAAAGTCGCACCCGCAGCGCCGAGCAATTCTTGCGCGGCATCTTTTTGCTCTTTACTGACCTGCGGCAGAGCAAATAAGCCCGCCATGCCCGCCAGCGCGAGGGACGGCGTATTCGGCATGGCGCGCACGATGTTGGTGTGGCCGCCAAGCCAACGCGACAAATCCACGGTGCGAATGCCCGCTGCGATGCTGATGACTAATTGTTGTGCGGTGAGATATTTGCCCATGTCTTTTGCGACTTGCGCCATTTGTTGCGGCTTGACGGCGAGCACAATGACGTCGGCTTTATCTATTCCCGCTTCGGCAGTGGCAAACACTTCGATGCCCATTTTTTTTGCCAGCGTGTCGCGCGCTTCGGCAGAAATTTCCACCACGCGCATGTCTTGCGCATTAAAACCCTGACGTAATAAACCGCCGATCAACGCGGACGCCATGTTGCCGCCGCCAATAAAAGTCATCATCATATTGGTTTTTTTCTTTCGCCAAAAATGGCGCTGCCGATGCGCACATGCGTCGCGCCCTCGGCAATTGCCGCTGTAAAATCACCCGACATGCCCATAGAAAGCGTGTCGAGCGGATAGCCTTGTTGTTTCAGTTGTTCAAATAAATTTTTCAATTCGCGAAAGGCTTTTCGCTGTTCCGCTTCGTCATGCAACGCTTCCGGTATCGCCATCAATCCGCGTAAATGTAATCGCGGCAGTCGCGCCACTCCGCGCGCCAGTGCTTCTACTTCATCGGGTGCCACGCCGCTTTTGCTCGCCTCGCCACTGATATTGACTTGCAAACAAATATTGAGTCGCGTTTTATCGGCTGGCCGCGCTTCATTTAATCGTTCTGCGATTTTTAGTCTATCCACCGATTGCACCCAAGCAAAATTTTCCGCCAGCGGCTTGGTTTTATTGCTTTGTATCGGGCCGATAAAATGCCATTCCAAATCGTGATGTTGTAATACGGTTATTTTTTCTACCGCTTCTTGCACATAATTCTCGCCAAAAACCCGCTGTCCCGCACCAATAGATTGTTCAATTAAATCAATAGATTGCATTTTACTCACCGCAATCAATATGACCGGTGGATGGCCGGGTAATTGAAGCTGGGCAATCTGTGACCGGGTTGCTTGCAAGTTTTCCGCGATTGAAGCCATAATCTCAACCTGATTCTAATGTTCCCGCTGGAATTGTTTGATTTGAAGGCAATTCGTCTGGAAAACCTCTACGGAAGATTATAATGGAAATCGCTGAACTCCTCGCATTCTCGGTCAAGAATAAAGCCTCTGACTTACACCTCTCGGCCGGCATGCCGCCGATGATTCGCGTACACGGCGACGTGCGCAAAATTAACGTGCCCGCGCTGGAACATAAAGATGTGCACGGCATGGTGTACGACATCATGAACGACCAGCAGCGCAAGCATTACGAAGAAAATCTCGAGTGCGATTTTTCGTTTGAGATTCCCAATCTGGCGCGCTTCCGCGTCAATGCGTTTAATCAACAACGCGGCGCAGGCGCGGTGATGCGGACCATTCCGTCTAAAGTATTGTCGCTCGAACAACTCGGCGCACCGAAAATTTTCTCTGAAATTATTAATCAACCGCGCGGTCTGGTATTGGTCACCGGCCCAACCGGCTCGGGTAAATCGACCACCCTGGCAGCGATGATTAACCAAATTAACGAGAACGATTACAGCCATATTCTCACCGTCGAAGACCCGATTGAATTTGTCCACGATAGTAAAAAATGTTTGATCAACCAGCGCGAAGTCGGCCCGCATACGCTGTCCTTCTCTAACGCTTTACGGTCTGCCTTGCGTGAAGATCCGGACATTATTCTGGTCGGCGAGATGCGCGATCTGGAAACTATTCGCCTCGCCATGACGGCGGCGGAAACCGGTCACTTGGTATTCGGCACGCTGCATACTTCTTCTGCGGCTAAAACGGTCGATCGCATTATCGACGTATTCCCGGCAGCGGAAAAAGAAATGGTGCGCGCGATGTTGTCGGAAAGTTTGCGCGCCGTGGTGTCGCAATCGCTTCTGAAAACCAAAGATGGTTTGGGTCGCGTCGCGGCGCACGAGATCATGGTTGGCACGCCGGCTATTCGTAACTTGATTCGTGAAGCCAAAGTTGCGCAAATGTATTCGTCGATTCAAACCGGCGGCTCGCTCGGTATGCAAACCATGGATCAATGCCTCACCGATCTGGTTCGTCGCAATGTGATTAGCGTCGCCGATGCGCGCGCCAAAGCGGAAAATAAAGCTAATTTTGCCGGCTAATTAACTTAATTAAATCAATAGGTTATGGAAAAAGAACAAGCTCAGAAGTTGATGCATGAATTGCTCCGCGTGATGCTCGCGCGCAAGGCGTCCGATCTTTTTATCACCGCAGGTTTTCCTCCGGCGATTAAAGTCGATGGTCGCTTGACGCCGGTATCGAATCAAACGCTGACGCCGCAACATACGATGGAGCTGGCGCGTTCTGTTATGACGGATAAGCAGGCGCTGGAATTCGAGAACACTCAGGAATGTAACTTCGCCATCAGCCCGCCGGGCATTGGCCGCTTCCGCTGCAACGCTTTTGTACAGCAGCAGCGGATTGGCATGGTGTTGCGTACTATCACCACGCAGATTCCCAATTTCGATCAACTCGGTTTGCCTTCGGTATTAAAAGATGTGGTCATGTCCAAGCGCGGCTTGGTGATTTTGGTCGGCGGTACCGGCTCGGGTAAATCCACCTCGCTCGCGGCGATGATCGGCCACCGCAACGAACATAGTTACGGCCACATCATCACCATCGAAGATCCGGTCGAATACGTACACGAACACAAAAACAGCATCATCACGCAGCGCGAAGTCGGCGTCGATACCGAAGGCTGGATGCATGCCTTGAAGAATACCTTGCGCCAAGCGCCGGACGTGATTCTCATCGGCGAGATTCGCGATCGTGAAACCATGGACTATGCGATTGCGTTTGCCGAGACCGGTCACTTGTGCCTCTCGACGCTACACGCTAACAGCGCGAACCAGGCGCTCGACCGTATCATCAATTTCTTCCCGGAAGAACGGCGCCAGCAATTGCTGATGGATTTGTCGCTCAACTTAAAAGCTTTCGTGTCGCAACGTTTGATTCCGCGCAAAGACGGCCCGGGTCGGGTCGCCGCGATTGAGATTTTGCTTAACTCACCGCTGATTTCTGAATTGATTTTCAAAGGTGAAGTACACGAGATCAAAGAGATTATGAAAAAATCGCGCGAGCTGGGCATGGTCACTTTCGATCAAGCCTTGTTCGATTTATTTGAAACCGGCCACATCAGTTACGAAGATGCATTACGCAATGCGGACTCCATTAACGACCTACGCTTGAAGATTAAACTCGACAGCAAGACGGCAAAAGATGCCGATCGTGGTGGTGGTTTGGATCATCTGGAAATAATGTAATCTATTGTTTTAATTAAATTTTTTAATGGCCGCTGATAGCGGCCATTTATTTTGTGGTATTAATTCCCACAAATTGCCTCCACGTGCTATATTTTCCCTCGGATTAGGCTAATAATGCTT
>JBEEJL010000181.1:0-5219 GCA_041169175.1 Pseudomonadota bacterium
CCGGGGCTGAAAGGGCACTGATTCAATCAGGAAAATTTGTTTAGCCGAACACCTCGCCAAATTACCGTTGCCATCAACAAAAAAATGGCCACAGGGCGTGTGGGATATCGAAGCATTCAAACACGGTACGCTGTCGGTAATTTTATATGCGCCGAAAGTTGAAGATTTTCAATCGACGCACTCACAAGATGAGTTGTTGAGTGGTGCTAAGCGGTAGCGGCGACCTGCTGATCGACACTGATCGCATGACTTTCAAGGCCGGTGATAGTTTATTTGTTCCCGCCCATGTCGCGCATCGGTTTGAAAATTTTACTGACGATCTGGTGACATGGGCAATATTTTGGGGGCCAACCGGTGGCGAAAAGTAATTATTTAACTATATGATTATATTGAGTATTTTTATATCTATTTGGCGCTTTTATTCGACAGCAGCAACGTGCTAGCCGCCCACGAAATCAAACTGAATACAATGGACCCGAGCAGCGCGGACCAAAATCCGCCGACGGAAAATCCCTCCACAAAATAAGCTACGCCCCAAAACAATAACGCGTTCACCACAAACGTGAATAAGCCGAGCGTGAGAATATTCAGCGGTAAAGTAATCAGCATCGCGATTGGTCGGATGATGGCGTTGACCAGGCCCAGCACCAGCGCTGTAATCACGGCGACTTTGATATCTTTCACCTGTATCGATTGAATAATATAAGGCAAGGCTAACAACGCACCTGCGCTAATTGCCCAGCGTAAAAATAATCTAATCATGTCACCATCCTCCTGTTGCCAACCATTTATCTACTTGATCGAGACGATCCGCGCCGAAGAACGGCTCGCCATCAATAATAATATACGGCGAACCGAACACGCCTTTATCCATCGCTTGTTGCACTTCGTTTTTCAGTCGATCTTTTACTGTTGGGTCATTTAGTGCGGCAGCCAGTTCATCGCGTTTGATACTCAATATCTCCGCGACATCCAGCACGACTTCACTATTTTGAATATCGCGATCTTCGACAAAAAACGCTTTATACAAAGCGCGCACTAAGGCTTTGGATTTTTCTGCATCGCGGTCTTTAAGCCAATACACCGCGCGCGAGGCGGCGACGCTGGAGATGGGAAATATACTGGGTTGTTTATACGTCACGCCGAACAGGCGCGCACTGCGAGCAAAATCGTGATTGAAGTAATCGCCCTTAATCGGTACACCAGCGGGCGGTTGCGCGCCGGTGGTTTTGAAAATCGCGCCGAGCAGTATCGGATGCCAATCAGTCGTGCGGCCATGCTTAATGGCCAGCGCATCAATTTTTTCCGCAGCGATATAGCCGTAGGGCGAAGAAAAATCAAAATAGAATTCAATCGGCGTGTTCACAATGCTTCCTTATTCTGGCGTTGCCAAAGTGTAACGCATGTTATCGCAAGTGTAAAAAAACCTCCGCGCTGTTGGCTGCGGAGGTTGATTCAAGCGTGATAGATTACTTACGCGTTTCTACTTGTTTGAGATCTTCGTTTTGCTGCGGCATGGCTTGCGGCATTAAGTTACGCCGCGTTGCAGCGGCTTCGGCGGATTCCGGCATGGCAATCGCAGCCGCCGCCAGACGCTTGACCGGATGCGTTTCTACCTGAATCAAATCGTCCACCGAAGGTAACGCATCGTGAATGATTTGACGCGGTGTGCGCGCAACTGGGGCATCGCTATACACCGCCGGTTGCGCCGCGCCAGAGCGAGTTTCTACCATCGCTAAACCGGCAGCGGCAGCAGAGCCCACCACCAATTCAGATGGCAGTGGTTTGATCACGTCCGCAGCAGCTGGAGCTTGACGAACAGGTTCCTGATAAGCCGCGACAACTGGTGCAGGCGCGGGGGCAGGAGCTGGCTCGGGCGCAACATAACGCGGCGTTTCATGTTGAGCTGGCGCTTCTGTTGCTGCAACATACTGTGGCTCTTCGTGTTTCACATAAGTTGCCACTTCAACTAGAGGATGATTTTCTGCCTGTGAAACCGGCGCTTGATAATCCATCTCATGTTGTGCTGGTTTTTCACCACGCAAGGCCGCTGCGGCGCTCAGCGCGGCAACTGCGCCAACGCCGCCAACGACCGCAGCCGTGCCCGACATCGACGATGCATCGTCGTAGTCTGTCGGCGCGCCAGAGTCGACCAGCGCATCCGATTGTTCGCGTGGCGCACGATCACCGCGTTCGCCACGACCGCGACCACCGCGACGACGACGTGAACGACCTTCGCCTTCGGTACGCGTTTCGCTTTCGCTGCCCACTACTGGAGCGACATCTTGTTTAACGACTTCTTCACCTTCAATATTGCGTGGACGGCGCTCGCCGCGTGGCTCGCGTGTTTCTCTCGGCTCGCGCGGCTCCCGCGTTTCTCTTGGCGGGCGTGGCTCACGCGGCTCGCGTGGTTCACGCACTTCTTTTGGCTCGCGTGGTGGCTTAGCGGCTTGTGCGTCTTTTGCCGCAGTATCAGGTTTCGCGCCTGTTGCACCCTCAGGACGATCACGACGCGGCCCACGATTGCGCCCGCCATCGCGGCCTTGGCGATCGCGTTCGTTTTTGTTATCACGGCGCGCGGCAGCTGGACGAGGAGCGGCAGGCACCACGGTTTCAGTGGTTTCTGAACGGCGGAACAAACCCATCATGCGACGGAAAATAGACACTTTTTGTGCCGCTTGCGGCACGACGGCTTCAGCTCGCGGTGTAATCGGCGCGGGTTGTGCTGGCGTAATGCCTTTTACCAACGGCACAGGTCGAGTAGGTTTGGCTGCATCGGTTTTCTGTGCGGCTTTGGTTTCTTCAATCACCGGCGCGACCATGCGTTGATAGCTCGGTGTATCGTCGCTTTCGGCTGTGCTGCTATCCTGGCGAATACGCTCAACTTCGTAATTTGGCGTTTCCAAATGCGTATTCGGAATCAACACTACATCGACTTTCAAACGCGATTCGATAGCATGAATTTCCGCGCGCTTTTCGTTTAGCAAATAGGTAGCGACATCGACCGGCACTTGCGCGTGCAAAGCCAGCGTGTTTTCTTTCATCGCTTCTTCTTGCAAGATGCGCAAAATATGCAAAGCCGATGATTCGGTATCGCGGATATGACCGGTGCCGTGGCAACGCGGGCAGGGGATGTGGCTGGTTTCGCCCAGCGACGGCTGCAAACGCTGACGCGATAACTCCATCAAACCAAAGCGCGAAATCTTACCGGTCTGCACGCGCGCGCGGTCAGGTTTCAACGCATCGCGCAAACGGTTTTCCACCTCGCGCTGGTTGCGCGCTGATTCCATGTCGATAAAGTCGATGACGACCAAGCCGCCCAAATCGCGCAAACGCAATTGACGCGCGACTTCATCGGCCGCTTCGAGGTTGGTATTAAACGCTGTCGCTTCGATGTCCGCACCTTTGGTCGCGCGGGCCGAGTTGACGTCCACCGATACCAAGGCTTCGGTGTGGTCGATGATAATCGCGCCGCCGGAAGGCAGCGATACATCGCGGCGATACGCGGTTTCGATTTGGTGTTCGATCTGGAAGCGCGAGAACAGCGGCACGTCGTCTTTGTATAACTTAACCTTGTTGACGTTAGCCGGCATCACGGTGCTCATGAACGACTGGGCTTGTTCGTAAATGCTTTCGGTGTCGATGAGAATTTCACCGATATCCGGTTGGAACAAATCACGAATCGCGCGAACCACCAAACTCGATTCAAGATAAATCAGCTCCGGCGCTTTCACGCTTTGCGCCGCGTCGTCGATGGCGTGCCACAGTTGCAGCAGGTAATTCATGTCCCATTGCAGTTCTTCGTAGCTGCGGCCGATACCGGCAGTGCGAGCGATTAAGCTCATGCCTTCCGGCACCTCGAGGCGATCCATGATGTCGCGCAACTCGGCGCGTTCTTCGCCTTCGATACGGCGCGATACGCCGCCACCGCGCGGGTTGTTCGGCATCAAAACCAAGTAACGACCGGCCAGGCTGACAAACGTCGTCAGCGCCGCGCCTTTGTTGCCGCGCTCGTCTTTATCGACTTGGACGATCAGCTCGGTGCCTTCTTTGAGCGAAGTGGACATGCGCGAGCGGGAAAACTCGCCGTCGTCGTTCTGCATGTAGGCTTTGGAAATTTCTTTGAAAGGGAGAAAGCCGTGACGGTCAGCGCCGTATTCGACAAAACAAGCTTCAAGGGAGGGTTCTACGCGGGTGATAACGCCCTTGTAGATATTGCTTTTGCGTTGTTCTTTTCCTGCGTACTCGATGTCGAGGTCGATGAGTTTCTGACCGTCAACGATGGCAACTCTCAGCTCTTCAGCCTGGGTTGCGTTAAATAACATGCGTTTCATTTTATGTCTCCCGCGCTCTTACACGAGATGACAAACCTGCCGGGCGTTGCCCCGGTTAGGCGGGCGTTAAGCGAACTGGTCGGAGCGGGAATTGCATCCCAGCCATGGCGTGAAACAATCGGGAAGACCGGGCGCGAGAATCCGCTTTGCCGTGGTTTCCGTTTGTTTCAATTTAAATTTGCCATGCATATACATATATATGAGTGCTCGATCAGGTTGGGTAACTTCAGCCGTTTCAGTTTGTTTTGTTGCGTGCTGCCATCTTGGGCAACACGCGGAATCATTCAATGCTTTGAGCGCGTATAATTACTGCTTTCGCTACTTGAATCGGGTAAGCGATATAACCCGTTGCGTTGATGGCGCGCTGTGCGCTCCGAAAAAACAGGGAAAATATAATTCGACCTGCTTTCAAATCAACGAGATATAAGTATAAGTTAAATGACAGAAGTAAGCAAAGCGTCAGTCAGTTGGGTCGAAGTCGATGAGCAGGGCGTCGCCCAACGCATTGATAACTATCTATTAAAAATCCTCAAAGGCGTTCCCAAAAGCCATATTTACCGCATTTTGCGAAGCGGAGAAGTGCGCGTGAATAGCGGCCGCGTCAATGCCACCTATAGGCTTGAGCTCGGCGACAAGCTGCGCATTCCGCCGATTCGCGTGGCTGAACCGTCCGTTAAAGCGCCGACCTCATTGCCCGCTGGTAAGGCACGTTTGATGGATCGCGTGATTTATGAAGACGAAGCGTTGCTGGTCGTCAACAAACCAGCCGGGACGGCGGTTCATGGCGGCAGCGGTGTAAGTTTGGGCGTGATCGAACAATTGCGTTTGGAATTGCCGCAGCAAAAATTTCTGGAGCTCGCGCATCGGCTCGACCGCGAAACGTCC
>JBEEJL010000182.1:0-5160 GCA_041169175.1 Pseudomonadota bacterium
CCAGCATCAGCGATTTGCGCGCGCATAATCCGATTGATGAAAAGCGTAATAAACTTAATGGCGCACATACTTTGCTCGTGCCGGTTGCGCTGAAACGCGCTGCGCCGATTGCCGAGAAGGCGACCGCTTCAGGCCTCGCAACTACGGCGCGCGCGCAAACCGAGGCTGCACCAACGGCTGAAAGCATGACCACACATACTGTCGTACAAGGCGATAGCTTGTATGCCATCGCACGTCGCTACGGTATGAAAGTGGATGAACTGATGGCGATCAACGGATTGGATTCACATGCGCTCAAACTCGGACAAATCCTGCGCTTGCCCGCCGCCGCAGCGCCGCACTCGGTAGTTCAAGCCATCACTGGTGTAGAAACAGTCACACAAACTGTTGTGCAGCCCGCCGCACAAAACGTCATTGCAGCGACGCCCATCAACAAGACAACATTCAAAACCTATACCGTGCAATACGGCGACACCATGTATGCGATCGCACGCCAGTTCGGCGTGGCGCTGAGCGACTTATTAAGTTGGAACAATATCAGCGCAGCACAGACGCTCAAGCCGGGCATGACGATGAAAATTTCTTTGGCAGATTAGTTTTTTCGCGCAACGGAAAAAAATGCCCGGCTGAAGCCGGGCTTTTTTTTCGTGTCGAGATCTGTTTATAATTATCGGCCGCGTAGGGTGCGCTCGCGCACCACAACTAATGCGAGCGAAGATGTTGGATGCCGCTTTGGTGCGCGAGCGCACCCTACGAAATCAATCACACCATTTATAAAATTATTTTGCAAAGTGAACAGCAAATCCGCCTCAATCCCCCTTTTGCAAAGGAGGAAGTATGGGATGAATTCGCCTTGAGGTTTGGTGCGAGCAGCAGTGGATATGGCTCCCCACCTTTCGTCTTCGAGCGAAGTGGCCGAAAATCTCCCCCTTTGAAAAAGGGGGACTAAGGGGGATTTAAGATTCATCAGGCCGCACAAATGCTAACGATGCGCTTCGCCACTCAACACATTCACTACTTTTTCGTAGCCTGCGCTTTTTTCTGCAAATCCATATCCAGATAACGCCAAGCGTGATGCATGAACGGATGTTTTTTATAGCCCATTACCCAAGGGTGCGCCAACTGATTGCGCTGCATCACCACTTGCAGCTTCCATGGCGCATAGACCAAAATTAAATTCGCCATACGCTGATACAATTTTTGCCGCTCGGGCGTATCAGGCATCCGCGCTGCCTGTTGATAAAGCTTGTCGTATTCAGGCAAACTGAAGCGCGCATAATTTGCTTGATTGATACTGGACGAAGTTAGCAACTGCAAATAATTTTCTCCGTCGGGATAATCGGCAATCCAGCCATAAGGATTCATTTGGAACTCACCCGCGCGCACCATTTTGCGTAGATCTTCCAGCTTCACTTTGAGCAAATGCGTTTTAATCCCTACCGCATCCATACATTTCTTCCATAGCTCATCTTGCGGCCGGTATTCCGCTGTCGGCGGCATGGCAATTTCCAAATCGAGCGGTGAACCATCCGGCATGTCGCGCCAACCATCGCCGTCCTTATCCACATAGCCATACAGATCGAGCAAAGCTTTGGCTTTAGCCGGACTGTATTCAGTCATACTGGTTTTGAAATTCGGATCGTAACCAATTACCGAAGCGGGAAACGGTGACTCGGTGCGCACGGCTTGGCCTTTGCGCACAATGCGTATTTCTTCTTCGATGTTATATGCCAGCCCTATCGCGCGCCGCAGTGCGATTTTTTCCGCCGTGTAGCCACCGGTCATCGGGTGTTGCATATTAAACGAGGTGTAGCGCAAATGCGGTTCTTCTTCTACCACCGTATAGATGCCTAGACGCGCGAGATGCGGCGCGACCTTGCCACCGGGGATGGCGGTGGAGGTAAATTCGTCGGGCATTTCCTGCAAATAATCATGTTCGCCATTGAGGAATGCCAGCCAGCGCGGTTGCGGCTCTTCAACGATATAGACTTCGACCCGGCCGATATTGGGTAATTTTTTTCCGTTCAACGCATTGATAATCGCATCGTCGCCCGGATAGTCTTTTATATCGGCATTAAAAATCTCTTCGCGGAAATCCGGGTTGGCTTCGAGCACAATCTTGCTGCTGCGTTTCCACTCTTTTAATACAAACGGGCCGGTGCCGACCGGATGTGCGCCGACATCGCCTGCATACGCTTCCACAACTTCGCGCGCCATCGCGCCGGTTGAAACCAGCGCGAAGTTGTAGAGAAATTTATAATCGGGCTGGTTGAGTCGAATGCGCAAGGTATAACGATCGATGACTTCAATGCCTTCAATCGGCGCATCGTAATCAAAACGATTTTGCTTTTTTGCTTCCGTCATCGCCGCGTCCGCGCCGCGAATTTTTCCTTCAAACAAAAACAACCATTGCGATTTATTTTTCGGATCGAAAATGCGCCTCAACGTGTAGGCATAATCTTGCGCGATCAACTCACGCTTTTGTTCTTTGAAGGCTTTATCGGGAGTGAAGTAAATATTTGATTTTATTGAAAAAATAAACGTCGCGCCGTTGTCGCGCACTTCCGGCATGGCGGTCAGTGTATTGGGTAAAAGTTTTGCCGGGCGCGCGAGGTAGTCGTACTTCAGCATCGGATCGAAAATGCTGTCAGTAAACCAAGCCGATGCTTGATCAGAGAGTGCAACAGGATCGAAACCCGTTTCGGCGCTGCGCAAGGCAACGCGTAAAATTTTATTTGGATCGGCGGCGTAAAGTGAAAACGAACTTAGCCACAACAACAAACAAAGCGTGGCGCGCCATCGCATGAACATTTAAGCAGCTTTGCGCTGCCAGCCTTTTGGTATCGCGCCGAGTAATTTTTTTGTATAAGGATGTTGCGGCGATTTATAAATCGTATCCGAATCAGCCATCTCGACCAACTCGCCGTTGGACAGCACCATCACCTGATCGGAAATGTATTTCACCACGGACAAATCGTGCGAGATAAAAATATAGCTCATATGAAATTCGTCTTGCAGGTCTTGCAGCAGATTCAACACTTGCGCTTGCACCGATACATCGAGCGCAGAGACGGACTCGTCGCAGACGATGATGTCGGGCTTCAACGTAAGACAGCGCGCGATGGCGATACGCTGCCGCTGCCCGCCGGAAAATTCGTGCGGATATTTCGCGAGGGAAGTTTCGGGCAAACTGACGCGCTTGAGCAAGGCAGCGGCCATATCCACCCGCTCACTGTCGTTGGCGCCGATGCCATGTATCTCCATCGGCTCGGTAAGGATCTGACCAATGGTGAATCGCGGATTGAGCGACGCATAGGGATTCTGAAAAATAATCTGAATGCGGCGGCGATATTGCATGAACTCTTCCGGCGACATGGCGAGGATATTTTTGCCTTCGAAAATCACTTCGCCGCCGTTAGCTTCGAGCAAACGCATAATGGTTAAACCAATCGTGGTTTTGCCTGAACCTGATTCTCCGACCAGGCCGAGCGTTTTACCTTTGGCCAATTTGAACGAGACATTTTTTACTGCGGGTACTTCGCGCCTGCTGAACAATCCGGTTTTGAGGCTGAAGTTTTTCGATAAATTATTGACTTCGAGGATGATCGGGTCGGATGCTAATACGCCACGTTTACGTTCTGACTGCGGCTTATGTAACTCATTGGATTTATTCAGAAAATCACTCACCACAGGAAGACGCATCGGCCGCTTGTCGATGTGCGGGCGACACTCAAGCAGAGCTTGCGTGTAGGGATTCTGCGCGTTCTCAAAAATATTTTGCGTAGTGTTGGCTTCTTGCACTTCGCCGTTGCGCATCACTACAACGTGATCGGCAATTTCGCCGACCAGCGCGAGATCATGCGTAATGAATAGCAAAGACATTTTGTGTTTCTGCTGCAAGTTGGCGAGCAATTGCAGAATTTGTTTTTGGATCGTCACATCGAGCGCGGTGGTCGGCTCGTCGGCGATGAGTAATTTCGGTTCACACGCAATCGCGATAGCAATCATCACACGCTGTTGCTGTCCGCCGGATAATTCATGCGGGTAGGAATTGACGCGCAACTCAGGTGACGGAATACCGACTTCCGTGAGCAACTCAACTGCGCGCTTTTTCGCCTCGGCGTTATTCATTTTCAAATGCAGGCGCAACACTTCGGCGATTTGTTCGCCGACGGTGAACACCGGGTTAAGCGAAGTCATCGGCTCTTGAAAAATCATGCAAATATCTTTACCGCGCAAATTTTGCATGGTCTGCATATCTGCGCCGACAATATTTTTGCCGCTAAACAATATTTCGCTACCGGGCAATATCTTCGCCGTTTCCGGCGGTAACAAGCCGAGTATCGACAAGGCACTGACCGATTTGCCGCTGCCCGATTCGCCTACCAGCGCGACGCTGCTGTTGTAGGGCACATTAAAGCTGACGCCCTTCACCGCTTCGAACGTCGTGTGCTTGTCGATTTTGAAGGTGACGCGCAGGTTTTTAACTTCGAGCAAATTATTCTCAGCCATGATGTTTTCGCTTATTTTAGTTTAGGGTCGAGCGCATCGCGTAGCGCGTCGGTGAATAAGCTGAACGCCGTCACCAGCGCTGCCATGCTGAGTCCTGCCGCCGCGAGTTGCCACCACTTACCGATGACCAATTCATTTTGTGCTTCGGCCAGCATGGTGCCCCACGACACCATTTCCACCGGCACGCCGAAACCGAGAAAGCTCAAAATCACTTCGGCCTTGATGAACTGCACCACATGCGACGACAACTGGACCAGTACGACGTGGCTGACGTTAGGCAGAATATGCGTGAACATGCGGCGGAAATGCGACGCGCCAATCGCCTCGGCGGCGCGCACATATTCTCGCGAGCGATGCTTGATGTATTCGGCGCGTATAAGACGATAGATGCCGGTCCAGCCGGTAATCGACAAAATCGCAATCACCGATGGCAAGCCTTTGTATTTCGCCAGCACCGCCGCCAAAGCTAACACCAACAAGATGTAGGGAATCGACGTAAACACGTTGTAAATGAATTCGCACACATCACCGATTTTACCGCCGTAATAACCGGAGATAGCGCCAAGGAATGTACCGATGACTACAGCGAAGAATGACGCAATCAAGCCGACAAAAATAGAAACTTCTGCGCCTTTAATCGCCTTCTGA
>JBEEJL010000183.1:0-2795 GCA_041169175.1 Pseudomonadota bacterium
GTTTGCCAAGCCGGTGCCGTCACGCAGAGTCGCAATTGCGTGGCGCAAGCAATTTTCGCGCACCGAGGCGCTGGAAGTTTTAGCCCAGGCGGTTAGCCAAGTAAAAATTCCAAGATTAGAAATGTTGAAATAAAAAGCCCGACGATTTCGCGTCGGGCTTTGTTGTTATTCAAATACAAGCTACGTATCCGTTCGTGTCGAATCTGCCGAACCATACAGGCCCTTCGACAAGCTCAGGGCGAACGGTGGATGAAAATTAAAGGTAAACCGTCGCCAGCCACCAAGCAATGGCGGACACAAACGCCGAGCAAGGAATCGTCAACACCCACGCCCAGACGATGTTGCCCGCGACACCCCAACGTACAGCCGAGAGTTTCTGCGCTGCGCCGACACCGACGATTGCACCGGTAATCGTGTGCGTAGTTGATACCGGAATACCCAGGCTTGTGGCGAGGAACAAAGTAATCGCTCCGCCAGTCTCGGCGCAAAAGCCACCGACCGGTTTCAGTTTGGTAATTTTTTGTCCCATGGTTTTTACGATGCGCCAGCCGCCGAACAATGTACCGAAACCGATCGCAGCGTAGCAAGCAATGATCACCCAGGTCGGCGGTGCGGTATCGGTTTTGGCGCTCATGCCGGCGAATATCAACAGCATCCAGATAATGCCGATAGTTTTTTGCGCGTCGTTACCGCCGTGGCCCAAGCTATAAAATGAAGCCGATATTAACTGCAGTCGACGGAACCATTTATCCACTTTTCTCGGCGTTGCGCGGACGAAGATCCATGCCGTCGCTGCCATCAGCAGTGCGCCAAATAAAAATCCCAACAGCGGTGAAATCAGAATGAACGACACGGTTTTCAGGATGCCGCTTGATACTAAGGTCGTGGTACCGCCTTTTGCCACTGCCGCGCCGATCAGACCGCCGATCAATGCGTGAGATGAGCTCGATGGTATGCCGTACAACCAGGTGACCAGGTTCCACACAATCGCGCCGACCAGTGCACCAAAAATAACGTATTGATCAATAATGCCGGGATCGATAATATTTTTACCGATGGTGGCCGCGACATTCAACTTGAAAATAAAAATAGCGGCGACGTTGAAAAATGCCGCCCACGCCACTGCCCATTGCGGCTTTAATACGCCGGTGGAAACGATGGTAGCGATGGAGTTGGCCGCATCGTGGAAGCCATTCAAAAAGTCGAAAATCAGCGCCAGCGCAACTAAAAGTACGATCAATTCAAAACTGATATGCATGTTATTGTTTTCCGCTTAAATGAATCAGGCGTTCTCGACCACGATGCCTTCGATGATGTTCGCTACATCTTCGCAGCGGTCGGTCACGGCTTCGAGCATTTCATAAATTGCTTTGAGCTTGATCAATTCGCGCGGCTCAATATCTTTATCACGGAATAATTTCGCCATGGCCGAGCGCATTACATGGTCAGCTTCAGCTTCAAGCTTGTCGATGTCGGCGCAATTTTTCAAAATCGCGTCGGAGTTTTCCATATTCGACAGCAAGGCCACGGCGGCTTTGACTTTTTCAGCGCAGCCGACACAAATCTCCGACAGCTTTTTTGCTTCCGGCGTGACGTGATGCACGTCATACAGAAACATGGATTGCGCTACGTCTTCCATCATGTCGAGTATGTCGTCCATTTTGCTGATGAGCTGATGGATTTCGTCGCGGTCGAGCGGGGTGATAAAAGTTTTGTGTAACAGAGCGACGGTTTGATGGGTGATTTTGTCAGCACGTTTTTCGATGGTCTCGACATTGCGTACATGGGTTTCGATATTGTCGATATCGTTCATGAACGCATTGAGTTCTATCGCGCCTTGTAAAATTTGCTCCGCATGTTCGTTGAAAAAATCAAAAAACTTGCCTTCGCGCGGCATTAATTTACCTAACATATTTTTCTCCCTTAGCTAATGACCTTGACGGGCGCTATTATCGCTTGCTTTGCGGCCATTCCAAAAACATTTTTTTGAATTTCCTTAGAATAACTTTCCCATTTTTTCGTCTAATAAATAGTTTAATTTAATCATATAGTTATAGATTAATTCAGGCGAATGGAAAAGTATCATCTGCGCACATTATGCTTGCTCGCGCGCCGCGCGGCCTATCACCCATGCAGTTGCCGGGCTCGCCAGTGCAATTAATAGCGCCACCGGTGCCAATTGCCACAAGCTGTGCAGAGACGCCGCCACCGCGACCCAGCCGAACGAACTGAGTAATTCAATCAAGCTGCTGATGCCCTTTTTTTGATAACGTGCTTTCAAATCATTGCGTTTGCCAGGGCGCGGATTCCAGATTTGCACCAATGCAGCGGACAACATCGCGCCCGTCGCACAGAACAATAAAATAAGGGCAGACCACGGCTCACTCAATAACCACCACATGCTTAACGGAATTAACAACGCAAAAATCGGCAATACTGCGGCGGCCGCTTTCACCCACTGTGTTCGGTTGCGCGTGACGGGCGCGCTGCCGATTAGATCCGGGGCGTCTTCCGCCGCGATAGTGATCCACGCCAGACTGCCCGCCAGCGAAGCGACTAACAGCACCAGGCCCGGTACGAGAAACCATTTCGGACCATCGCCGCGAAAGCCTAAAAATAATAACGGCAGGATATATAGTAGCTGTAACAAAGTCTGCGAAATTAATTGCGGATCGCGCGCAATCATTTTCCATTCTTTGGTCAACAGCGTTCTAACAAAGCCTGTGCGAAAGGGTTTTTGCGGCTTATTGATTTTCGCCTTCGTGCTTCCGCCAGTCACGGTTTCCTGTGTGCCG
>JBEEJL010000184.1:0-3462 GCA_041169175.1 Pseudomonadota bacterium
TTTGGCGCTTTGATCCAGAAGTTTAATGCCCTCGGCGACGGCATCTAACTGCGGTAGTGCATCGGGCAAGATGATGGCGGAGTCAAACGCGAACTGCACAGGCAGGGCGAGTGCCGCCGGCCCCTTTTTCTCCTCGACTATGTGTGCGCCTGCCGTTCCATTCAAATTGCGGAACGGATCAGCGTCGCCTTGCATTTTGATACCGCGCATTTTCATCGGCGCGCGCAAAATCTCGGCAATTTCTTCCGGG
Source organism: Pseudomonadota bacterium (assembly GCA_041169175.1). GTDB lineage: Bacteria > Pseudomonadota > Gammaproteobacteria > Burkholderiales > JBEEJL01 > JBEEJL01. The sequence continues at coordinate 251 of JBEEJL010000184.1, forward strand.
TTTACTAGCTCACCGGGTTGATATAATTTTACATCTTGTGCACTGGTGGCAAACGTCATGGCCATTAGCAGCGTGGCGACAGTCCATTTTTTCAACATGATGCTCTCCTTAAAAATATTTTATGAATCCGCGCAGTAACAATAAAAGGCGCGTTACTTCGACTTATTCGTTAAATAAGTCACCGTTATTGGCGAAGCGGTTCAAATTATTTGTGATATTTCTCACCAATAGATAGCGAGTGGTATTGACGAAATACTTGGGGACAGCGGCGGTACTTGGCTAAATAAAGCCAAACGGCCAAGCGTGCGACATCATAACTAATTGATTATATTGAAATAATTAAGGCGCAGCGGTTTCACGCCTGCGCCTTTATTGATTACTTTACCGCCACATAGCGGGAAAGCCTGTTTATGCACCGCCCTTGAATTGCACGCGACGGTTTTCGCCAGAGAACGGATTTTGCGCATTATAGGGCTCGTTAAAGCCTTTACCGTCAGTCTTGATTTTAGTTTGCTCAATGCCGTGCTTTTGCACCAGATAGGCTTTCACCGCTTCTGCGCGGCGCAAAGACAAGACATGATTGTATTCCTGGTTGCCGTGACGATCGGTGTGTCCCTCAATGACCACTTTGGTGCTGTCATCGAGCAGCTTGATGCCTTCGGCCACTGCATCTATTTGGTTAAATGCGCCGGGCAATAAGGTGGCGGAATCAAAGCCGAACTGTACTGGCAGCGCTAAAGCGCGCGGCGCTTTTTTCTCTTCCACTTTTGTCATTTCCGCGCCGATCAAATTGCGGAATGGATCGGCTTCGCTCGATTTTTTAGTGCCGCGCATTTTCATGCCCGGGCTCAGTATCTCGGCGACTTCTTCCGGGCTGGGGGTTTCGTTTTGTTTATACAACTTCACATCTTGCGCATTACCCGCTGCCGCTATGACGAATAATAACGATGCGACTGCCATCTTTTTCAACATGATTCGTTCCTCAAAAAACTTATTTTATAAACCGGCACATTGGCCGTTGGGGCCGAGCTTCAAACAATAATCCACGGTCAAGTTGCCTTGCTCCCACGGCACTTGTTTTTGCTGCGATTCTTGCAATACATCTATGCGTACACGCTTGAACATTTGTTCCAGCGGCACGCCAGGGGCGGACATATGACGTAGCAGATGCTTGGTATAAAGACTGTTGTCGCCGCCAGCAAGATCGTCGGCGACGTTGCCGGGCGAGGTGGAAAATGCGAGCATGGTGCCGGGCGGCGCCTGTATATTGGCCAGACCTGCTTGGCCGCGAAATTTGATTTTACGTCCGTCAGCCGTAAGCGCAACATTACTCATCGGGTTATTGCGACAAGCATCAAGGATGACGACATTCAAGCCTTTGCTATTACGCCCCATACGATCCAGCACTTCGCTAACGTTCAAACTGTGTTGTACCAATTCATCTTCACTCTCAAAGTTCAGATCGACCGGCATCAAATAATTTTTGCCGCGAATTTGCGCGCCGTGCCCGGCATAAAATACCAAGCGAGCGTCTGCATCGCGTGTTTGTTGCAGAAAATCGCGCACGGTCTCATTCAGATTTTGCCAACCTGAATCTTTGACTAAGCGGGTTGCGAAGCCGAGTTTTTTTAACTCGCTGTCCATCGCGATAGCATCGTTGAGCGGATTTTTCAGCGGCGCGTATTTGTAACCGGCATTGCCAATAACCAAGGCAACGCGCTTGGCACCGACCCATGACTCGTCTGCCACACGCGCTTTTTCAGCCGGCTGTGCAGCGGCGGTAAGTGAAAATGCGCTCAGTAAAAATACTGCCAATGCGCTAAATAATTTTTTCTGATACACGATGATCCTCTCATGATGTTTCTTTATAGTTATTATTTTATTGATCTACAAGTTCTTCCGGCAATGAAGCGACCACGCTGACGGCATCGACTACTTCGCTGGTCTGAAAACGTGATCTAGTCTGCTCTACCCGCTCTGCGGCCACTTTAATATAGTAGTCACCCAGATGCGTCGGCCCGGCAATAATCAATGCACCGCTATCAATTAACAATAAGCGGATTTGATTTTCTTTTGCATCCGATTTTATATTGACGCGCAGTAACGGGCCGTCGGCCAAGCCTTTTTTCGCGCCGCGTACTTGCGTGTAATCGGGTCCGCTGACGACGCCTTTGCCGATGACGACCGCCTGCACGGCAATCACCGCCAGCGCCATGCCCAAGGCAGGTGAAAATTTAGCCAAGCCGCCATTGCTGCCGGCAAATAGCCAATTGCTGAACCGTTGTAACGCGCTGGGTTGTGGGTTTGCTGACTTGCGCAGCGCTTTTTGCGCATGAATACGCGCGAGGGCTTTAGCCAAACCGATGTCTGCCGAAGCCGGCGCGACGCTTTGTTTAGCTTGCGTTTGTAGGGAGCCCCAAGCGGATAACTCAGTCTGCGCCTCGGCAGCATGGTTGCGCACATAGGCGTCCATCCAGGCTTGGTCGGCGGCATTCAAGCTACCATTGACATACCATGGCGCTAGTTCGCTGAAGCGTAAATTTTCTGTATTCACTCAACCCTCTCGGCTTAAATAATTGCGCAAACAATTTTTCACTTTTTGTCGCGCATGAAACAATCTGGTTTTCACCGTATTCTCTGGCACATTTTGCACTTCCGCTACTTCGCCCAGGGTATAACCTTCATAAAAAACCAGGTGCAAACAATCGCGGTGTTCGTCGGACAATTTATCCATACAATCCTGCACGCCTGCGTGGCGCTGCTTATCCGCTAACAGCGCGAATCCATCTGGATCCGCCGACACTAAGGTTTGTTCAAAATCCTGCAGATCATCATGATCCGGTTCGGCAGAACGATAAGTATTTAAAATCTTGTAACGTGCGATACCTAATAACCAGGTGCTGAATTTGGATTCCCCGCGAAACCGGTCGGGAAATTTCCATACTTCATGCAAGGTATCGACCACGATTTCTTCCGCCTGCGCCGGGTCATGCAATCGGTTTAAGGCGAAGGCATAGACCTTACGGCTCATTTCCTTATATAGCTCGGTGAACGCTGCTTCGTCACCGGCTGAAATTTTATTTAATAAAATCAGATACTTATTATTATCAAATTCCATTGCTTAGTCCTGACATGAGTCGCAATCCAGTGCAAAAGGGTTCAATGTTTCTGGGTTCATACCAGTCTAGTCCACTGACACAAACGATTATGGT
>JBEEJL010000185.1:0-2857 GCA_041169175.1 Pseudomonadota bacterium
CCTACAAGGAAATCGCGACCATCGTCAGCGTACCGGTCGGCACGGTGATGTCCCGCCTCTCCCGCGCGCGCTCATTGCTGCGCGTGGATTTGCAGCAGAAAATCAAGGATCAATGAATCATGAACGAAAATGAAAAACGATTACGCGAGGCGCTGCGTGCGAAAGCGCCTTATTACCAGGCGTCTGACGCTTTGCGTGAGCGCGTGAGTTCTGTAGAGAAATTTACTCCGCCGCATTACTCGAACCCGCGACGCTGGACTATGTTTGCTGGTGCAATGGCCAGTGTCGGCGCGTTGGCGTTTGGCCTCAGCGTATTTTTCACCACGCCTTCCGCACAAGATCGGCTGATGCAAGACATTATTTCCAGCCATGTGCGCTCCATACAAGTCGATCATTTGACCGACGTTGCATCAAGCGATCAACATACGGTGAAGCCCTGGTTTAGCGGCAAGTTGGATTTCTCTCCGCCCGTCATTGAACAACCGGGAAATAATTTTGCGTTAGTGGGTGGGCGCATGGATTACATAGGCCAGCGTAATGCTGCTGCGCTGATTTATAAACATAATCAACATATCATCAACTTGACAATTTGGCCGGAACAAGGCGCCAACGTCAATCTGCATACTTCATCTGATCGCGGCTATCATCTTGTCAACTGGCGGCAAAAGGGTTTCACCTACTGGCTGGTTTCCGATCTCGATGCAATGATACTGCGCGAGTTCGCCGTCGCGTTGCAAAATGCTTCTTAATTAGCATCATTATGTTTTAGCTGTTTTCCCTGCAGGATGTCTGAGAGTACGCAGACATCGACGGCGTTTCGCGTATAATCCGCACTCTTCAACCTGATTTCTCCGCTTCACCCAAGAGAATTCGCCTTCGATTGCCCTGCTCCATGCCGCTGATTACACTGAATAATATTTCCCTCGCCTACGGCCATCACGCCCTGCTCGATCATGCTGAAATGGTGCTGGAGCCGCGCGACCGCGTTGGTTTAATTGGTCGCAATGGCGGCGGTAAAAGTAGCTTGTTCAAAATTATTGCCGGTCTGCAGGCGCCGGATGACGGCGTGGTGTGGCGCTCGCCGACGTGCAAATTCGCTTATGTGCCGCAAGAGCCGCCGCTGGATCCCGCCCTCACCGTGTATGAAACCGTGGCGCAAGGCCTGGGCAATTTGAGTAATGTGATTACCGAATACCATGAAGTTTCGCATCGCATGGAGTTGGAACACGACGACGCGGCGCTGCTCGACCGGATGATGCACTTACAACATGAACTCGAATTACATGATGGCTGGAATATTCAGAGCCGCATTGAATCGACATTGAGCCATTTGCAACTCGAAGCTGACGTCACTGTAGGCTCGCTCTCCGGCGGTTGGAAAAAACGTGTCGCCCTCGCCCGTGCGCTGGTCGCACAGCCGGAGTTATTATTGCTCGACGAGCCAACCAACCATCTGGATTTTTCCGCGATTGATTGGCTGGAGCAAATGCTGATCAACTTTACCGGCAGCGTATTTTTCATTACCCATGATCGACGCTTTCTCGACAACGTGGCGACGCGCATCGTCGAGCTCGATCGCGGCAAACTCACCGACTTCCCCGGCAACTTCGCCGCGTATCAAGCCAAGAAAGTTGAATTGCTCGAAGTCGAAGCGGTGCATAACCAAAAGTTCGACAAGATTCTGGCGCAAGAAGAAGTATGGATCCGTCGCGGCGTACAAGCACGTCGCACGCGCGACGAAGGCCGCGTGCGCCGGCTTGAGCGACTACGCCTGCAACGCGCGGCAAGACGTGATCAACAAGGCAATGTGAATCTGAATGTCGATGCCGGCGAACGCTCCGGCAAACTGGTCGCGGAATTGGAGCACGTGAGCAAATCGTTTGGCGACAAAGTCGTCATCAAGGATTTCTCCGCCATCATCAAGCGTGGCGACAAAATCGGTTTACTCGGACCGAATGGCGCAGGCAAAAGCACGCTGCTGAAAATGATCCTCGGCGAACTGCAGCCCGATTCCGGCAGCATCAAGCAAGGCACAAAATTACAAGTCGCCTACTTCGATCAATTACGAGAACAACTCGATGATGAAATGACCATCTCCGACACCATCAGCAAAGGCTCGGACTTTGTCGAAATCGGTACCGAGAGAAAACACGTTATCAGCTATCTCGGCGATTTTTTATTCCCGCCCGAACGCGCGCGCGCACCAGTGAAATCTTTATCCGGCGGCGAACGTAACCGTTTGTTGTTGGCGCGACTATTCACGCGACCCGCCAACGTGTTAGTGCTGGACGAACCGACCAACGATCTGGATATTGAAACGCTGGAACTGCTCGAAGCGCTATTACAAGAATACGATGGCACACTATTTTTAGTCAGCCACGACCGCGCGTTTCTCGATAACGTCGTCACACAAACCATCGCCTTCGAAGGTGACGGCAATGTGCGCGAATACGTGGGCGGTTATGAAGACTGGGTACGCATGCAAAATACTGCGATTACCACTTCAGCCACACCAAAAGAGGCGGATAAAAAACTCAATATAAACAAAGACTTAAAGGTGGTTGCAAAAACCGCTCCCGCAGTAAAAATTAGCTTCCGCGAAACTAAAGAACTCGAAGCCATTCCCGCGCAAATTGATGTGTTGGAAAAAGAACAAGCTACGATTCAAGCGCAATTAGCTGACGGGAAAATTTTCTCTGGCAAGCCTGACGCCGCGAAGAAATTGGCGCAGCGATTAAAAGAAATTGAAACGGAATTGGAAAAACATTTGGCACGCTGGGAAGAACTCGACGCGCGCGCGAAGGCTTGATCATTGTCATCCTGAGCCCGCGAAGGATCTGCTTTTCAACTCGCGCAA
>JBEEJL010000186.1:0-2910 GCA_041169175.1 Pseudomonadota bacterium
CTTTAACGTCGGACTCGAAGGTGTCGCCATCGGCGAGCGCGCCTATCAAGCTGCGCTCGGCTACGCCCGCGATCGCGTGCAAGGCAGCGAGACCGGTAAAAAAGGCGGCGGCAAAGTCGCCATTATCAAACACCCCGATGTAAAACGCCTATTGCTCACGATGAAATCGCAAGTCGAAGCCATGCGCGCCGTCGCTTACTACACCGCTGCGTGTTTGGATAACGGGCAACGTAACACCGACCCAGAAACTAAAAAACGCGAACAATTTCGCGCGGAACTATTGATCCCGATAGTAAAAGGTTGGAGCACTGATACCGGCCAGGAAATCGCCTCAACCGGCGTACAAATCCACGGCGGCATGGGCTTCATCGAAGAAACCGGCGCAGCGCAACACTACCGCGACGCACGCATCACCACCATCTACGAAGGCACTACCGCAATTCAAGCCAACGATTTAATCGGCCGCAAATTGGGTCGTGATGCAGGCGCGTCCATGCGCGCGCTAATCGAAGACATGCAAAAAACCGCCGTTGCGTTAGGCGCAAGCGACAACGTCGATTGCAAAGCCATCGCTGCAACACTCGGCAAATCCATCGAAGGATTAGGCGCAGCGACAATGTCGATCATGGAATCCTTCACCCGCAACCCGCAAGAACCTTTCGCAGTGTCCGTTCCCTACCTAATGCAATTCGGTACAGTAGCTGGTGGCTGGCAAATGGGCGCAGCGGCGTTGGTCGCGGCGAATAAATTAAAAGCAGGCAGCGGCGACGCAGATTTCTACAAAGCCAAAATCGCCACCACGCGTTTTTACACCGAACATATTTTGCCAAGAGCGCAGGCGCTCAAGATGGAAGTGATGAGTGGAGCAGGGAGTGTGTTGGCTTTGGATGAGGCGATGTTTGGATGAGCTTGTCAGAATGCAGGGTTGCGATAGACTGGTATCTGCTGGATAATTCACCGCATGGTTAAGTTATTTAAAAATTTTGTATTGTTTTTGTTAATGTTCGTACAAACCTGTGCGCCATTTGTACACGCGCATACTCTGGGCTTAGATAACTTCGATGAGCATGCGCCGCATGTTCACGCGCAAGAGTTTGTAGCTATTGGCCATTCTGCTCTTGGCGAAACGGCGACGAACAACAACCATAATTTGACGCAGAATAGCTTTATTACCCCTCCTGCACAGGGCGCAGTGGTGACGATTGCTAGCGCAATTAAGCGCAGCGTTGATTATGATTTCACCATTCTATTAGCCTTGTTAGTAGTAATGCTTTTTCTATTTAATTTCAGCCGCACATTTTTCACTGTAGTTGACCCCCGACATTTTCATTTCCAATCCCGTCGCAATTCCAGTCACAACCCTCGCGCACCCCCGCGCTGATTAAATCATTCAATCGATTTATCTTGAATTTAGTTACAAAATAACTAATTGATTTAATTGAGGTTTTTATGTTTATCTTGTCTCGTCTTTTAATGGCGCTGCCTGTCATATTGATGCTGCATGGTGTCTCTAGTCATGCTGAAAATGCGGAGCATGCAGATGAATTGATCGCTGATGACGCACTCTCATTACGTGGCTTAGTAGAAAAATCTTTGCTTTATTATCCAAATTACCAACTTCTTGCCGCCAAAAAAATAGAGCTGGATGCTCGTCGAATTCAAGCAAAAGGCATTTTACCGTCTGCTCCCAGTGTAATGTTGCGCAATCAAAATGACCGACTGCTTAGTCGGCGCGGCGAAACCGAATGGGAGGCCGGCTTAGAGATCCCGATTTGGTTGAGTGGTCAACGAAAAGCACGTGAGGCCATTGCCGCCATTTCTGCAGAAAACATTAAAGGCGACGAGCAGAATATGCGCTTGCAAGTTGCCGGCATGGTGCGTGATGCGCTTTGGAATATTCAATTAATGCAAGGCTTCGCTGCGCTAGCCATAGCAAAACACGACGCAGTATCCCAGCTAGAACGCGATGTCGAGAGGCGGGTAAAGTTGGGAGATTTGGCGCAAAAAGATTTATTGGTCGCGCAAACTGAGACCTTGCAAGCTGAATCAGAAAAAATAAGCGCAGAAGCCGAAGTGCAACATGCCAAATTCCGTTATATCAATTTAACCGGCATGAATAAAATACCTGCAGAATTTACCGAAACAAAATCAAACAAAAATGATGTAGATCAAGCGCATCCCGCGTTATTGGATGCCAATAGCAAAATTGCATTAAGTGCAGAAAAACGAAATTTGGCACAAATAGAAACGCGTGACAACAGCACGCTCACTCTTGGAACGCGTAGTTTGCGCGGCGCAAGCGATATTCATTACAACAATAGTATTGGTCTCGCGCTGCGCATTCCGCTGCAAACGGAGACGCGTAACGCACCATTATTAGCCGCGGCTGAAATGCATTATACCGAGCAACAAGTCAACCTCGGCCATTTGAAATTGCTGCTCGCCGCAGCGATGCATGAAGCGGAGCACAATCTTGAAGTCGGTGTTTTGCAGCTAGAAGTGCTGGCCAAACAAAATGCGATTGCAAAGCAAAGTTTGTTAGTGGCTCGCAAAGCCTTCCAATTAGGCGAACTGGATCTCAGCGAATTAATCCGCATTCAAACCCAGGCTTTCAACGCAGAGCGCCAGCTTAAAAACCAACAAATTCAACAGCATTGGAATACGGCCAGATTTAACCAAGCCGTTGGAGAATTACCATGAAAATAACTATTCTTAGTACCGCGCTTTTTACTTTGCTAAGCCTCAGTGCAGTCGCAGACGATTCGGTAAAAATGACCGAGACGCGGCAAAAAAACTTGACCATCAAAATGGCAAAATTAAAGCCCGCGTCAACTGTCGCGGGACAAGCCTACCCAGCAGAAGTGGTGATACCAGCAAATCAAATCAGGATAATCAGCAGTGCGTATGCCG
>JBEEJL010000187.1:0-2852 GCA_041169175.1 Pseudomonadota bacterium
AACAGTCCGTCGCTCTACCGGCTGAGCTATCAGGGAATTGAAGAACAAGATTATAGCGTTTTTTACCTTCCAGTCAAAGCACTACGTCACATTTTCTTATTTTAGTACCTTGGCTATCGCATCTGCTACGTAATCGATATTTTTTGTATTCAACGCGGCAACGCAAATCCTCCCCGTGCCGACGGCATAAATACCGAACTCATTTCTCAGTTTATCAACTTGTTCTGCTGTAAGACCAGAATAGGAGAACATACCGCGCTGGGCGTTGACGAAGGAGAAGTCGCGCTCAATGCCCGCGGCTTTGAGTCTGCTGACTAATAAATTGCGCATGAGTTTGATTCTGTCGCGCATTTCGCCTAGTTCGGTTTCCCAGATTGCGCGCAGTTCCGGGCTATTCAACACGGCTGCAACGATGGTGCCGCCGTGCGTTGGCGGGTTGGAATAGTTGGTGCGGATGACGCGTTTGAGTTGCGATAAGACTTTGGCGGTTTCGTCTTTGCTGGCGGTGATGATACTTAATGCGCCGACGCGTTCGCCGTAAAGCGAAAATGATTTGGAGAACGAGCTTGATACCAGGCACGAGATGCCAGCGTTGGCGAAAATGCGCACCGCGCTGCCATCGGATTCAATATTGTCACCGAAGCCTTGATACGCCATGTCGAGGAAGGGCACCAGATCGCGCGCTTTAACAGTCGCGACGATTTGTTTCCACTGTTCATTGCTTAAATCGACACCAGTCGGGTTGTGGCAGCAAGCGTGTAACACCACGATAGTGCGCGCGGGCATGGAGTTTAATGCCGTAAGCATGCCGGAGAAATTGACGCCATGCGTCGCAGCGTCGTAATAGGGATAGTTGTTAACTTTGAATCCTGCTGCTTCAAACAGCGCGCGATGATTTTCCCAGCTTGGATCGCTGATGAAAACTTGCGTGTCAGGCAGCAGGCGTTTGAGATAATCCGCGCCGATTTTCAGTGCGCCGGTGCCACCGAGCGCTTGCGCAGTGACAACTTTACCTTCTTCAATTAACGGAGAAGTAGCGCCAAGCAATAGTTTTTGCACGGCTTGGTCGTAAGCAGCAATGCCTTCAATCGGCAAATAGCCGCGTGGTGAAGCGGCTTCGAGGCGGGCTTTTTCTGCTTCGCGCACAGCGCGGAGGAGGGGGATTTTGCCTTCTTCATTAAAATACACGCCTACACCCAGATTCACTTTAGTTGGGCGAGCATCGGCAATAAAAGCTTCGTTAAGACCGAGAATCGGGTCACGCGGGGCCATTTCTACAGCGGAAAATAATGTCATATTGGGCAAACTCACAAGGTCGTGGAACTTATTATCGAAGGCGCTTACAATATCAGGTGGTTTTGATTTTCTGTAGCAGCAACATTTTAACGCAAACTATCCAATTTTCGCAGGGAAATTTATGGGCATCGTCGTCCCCTTACCGATTAAGCAAACGCATGCTGCGGCTCGCGTAGTTACTTTCCCCGATAGTCCGTTCAAGTTACACCGACCTTTCGAGCCAGCGGGCGATCAGCCCGAGGCGATCAAGCAATTAGTGGCAGGTCTGGGCGATGGCTTGCAATATCAAACTTTGCTCGGTGTGACCGGATCGGGTAAAACCTACACTGTGGCGAACGTCATTGCCGAGACTGGTCGCCCGGCCATTGTGATGGCGCCGAATAAAACTTTGGCGGCACAATTGTATTCCGAGTTCCGTGAATTTTTCCCCGAGAACGCGGTGGAATATTTCGTTTCCTATTACGATTATTACCAGCCCGAAGCCTATGTGCCGTCGCGCGATTTGTTTATCGAAAAAGATTCCAGCATCAACGAACACATCGAGCAAATGCGTTTGTCGGCGACCAAGTCCTTGCTAGAACGCAAGGATGTCATCATCGTCGCTACCGTTTCAGCTATTTACGGTATCGGTGATCCGGATGATTATTACAATATGCGTATGCTGGTGCGCAAAGGCGATAAGGCCGACCATCGTGGCGTGATCAAACAACTCACTGCCATGCAATACGAGCGCAACGAAATCGAATTCAAGCGCGGTGTGTTTCGTGTGCGTGGTGATGTGATTGATGTCTTCCCAGCGGAAAATTCTGAGCATGCATTGCGCATCTCTTTTTTCGATGACGAGATCGAAAACCTGTTGGTTTTTGATCCGTTGACTGGGCAAATTATTCAAAAAATTCAACTATTTACCGTGTATGCCAGCAGTCATTACGTGACGCCGCGCGATACGACTTTGAATGCCATTGAAGCGATCAAAAAAGAATTGTACGAACGTAAAGAATTTTTCGCCGCGAATAATAAATTGCTCGAATTGCAACGCATTGATCAACGTACGTTGTTTGATTTAGAAATGCTCAACGAGTTGGGCTTTTGCAAAGGCATCGAAAATTATTCTCGTCACTTGTCTGGCCGCGGACCGGGTGAAGCACCGCCGACTTTGATTGAGTATTTGCCAAAAAATTCGCTTATGTTTATCGACGAAAGTCATGTGACTATTCCGCAAATCGGCGCGATGTATAAAGGTGATAGGGCGCGTAAGGAAAATCTGGTCGATTACGGTTTCCGTTTGCCCTCAGCCTTGGACAACCGCCCACTCAAGTTCGAAGAATTCGAGCGCATGATGAAACAAACCGTTTTCGTTTCCGCCACGCCGTCGGAGTACGAAGCGAATCATCAAGGGCAAGTGGTCGAGCAATTGGTGCGGCCTACAGGCTTGGTTGATCCGGAAGTCGAAGTGCGCCCAGCCTCGAGCCAGGTGGATGATTTATTTTCCGAGATTACCAAACGAGTTGCCGTCGGCGAACGCGTGCTTGTCACGACCTTGACCAAGCGCATGT
>JBEEJL010000188.1:0-2743 GCA_041169175.1 Pseudomonadota bacterium
TTGACATGCGGATAAAATCAGCACTAATAAAATAGATAAATTTCTCAATATAATCATATAGTTACCTCGCTATTCATCTTCATCAGATTTGCCTGAAATCAATTTGAAAATAATATTCATACTGAAACCACGGCTTTGCATAAAGCGCATTTGTTTGGCGCGTTCATTGGCACTGGTGGGTAATTCACCGAATTTTTTTTGCCACACGGCGCGCGCAGTGTCGAGTTCGGTGAGTTTGAAATCAGCGACGGCGTTTTCTATCGCCGCGTCCGACACACCTTTTTGGCGCAGCTCATGTTGAATACGTCGGCTGCCGAATTTGTTTTGCCGCGCATGGACGATTTGTTCGACGAAGCGCGCTTCCGACAACATATTACGCTTGGCCAGATCATCTAGCACCGCTTCTACTTCCGATCCATCTTCAGTTAATGCATTTAACTTATGTTGTAACTCGGCGCGGGAATATTCTCGCCGCGCCAAGTACATCATCGCTTTCGCGCGCAGGTCAGGTTTTTGCGGGTCTTTTTCCATGATTCAACCTGACACACAATGCGAAATCACATTTTTTAGCGCATAAATCATACTGCGATAGCACCCATCCCCACCCTAACCCTCACCCTTGTCCTCGGGTGAAGTGGCCGAGGGTTGAAGGGGAGGGGATGTGGTCGTAAATGGCTGCTGCGCATTCTGCATTTACCTCTCTTCGCAATACTATGTCTATCAGGCTTTCGCTTTGCGTTTTGACTTCGGCGCTTCTTCGCCTTCCACTTCTTCATTGCGCGCACCGGCTGCTTTCGGTGTGCCGCCCATTAAGGCGACGCCACTTTCGGCACGGATTTTTTGTTCGATTTCCAAAGCTATAGCGGGATTTTCTTTCAGGTAAATTCTGGAGTTGTCTTTACCTTGGCCGATTTTTTCGCCTTTGTACGCATACCACGCGCCGGATTTTTCAATCAGCTTGTGGAATACGCCCAACTCAATAATTTCGCCTTCGCGTGAAATGCCTTCTCCATACAAAATATCAAAGTGCGCTTCGCGGAACGGCGGCGCCACTTTATTTTTGACCACTTTGACGCGGGTTTCGTTGCCGATGACTTCTTCGCCGCTTTTGATCGCGCCGGTACGACGAATATCCAAGCGAACCGAAGCATAGAATTTCAGCGCGTTACCGCCGGTGGTGGTTTCCGGGTTGCCGAACATGACGCCGATTTTCATACGGATCTGGTTAATGAAAATCACCAGCGTGTTGCTGCGTTTGATATTGGCGGTGAGCTTACGCAAAGCTTGTGACATCAAGCGCGCCTGCAAGCCCATGTGTGAATCGCCCATCTCGCCTTCGATTTCAGCTTTCGGTGTGAGCGCAGCAACCGAGTCCACGACGACGACATCGACCGAACCGGAGCGCACCAACATGTCGGCGATTTCCAGCGCCTGCTCGCCCGTGTCGGGCTGCGAAATCAGCAAATCGGAAATGTTGACGCCGAGCTTTTGCGCGTATTGCGGGTCGAGCGCGTGTTCTGCATCGATAAACGCGGCGGTGCCGCCGAGTTTTTGCATCTCAGCGATAACTTGCAATGTCAGCGTGGTTTTACCCGATGATTCCGGGCCGTAAATTTCGACCACGCGACCGCGCGGCAAACCGCCGACGCCGAGCGCGATATCCAAACCCAGCGAACCGGTCGAGACTACTTGGATGTCCGCAATCACTTCGCCCGCGCCTAAGCGCATGACCGAACCTTTACCAAACTGTTTTTCTATTTGCGATAGCGCTGCTTCCAGCGCCTTACTTTTATTCTCGTCCATTGCCAATGCCTCCAGTAAAATCCCTGCGTGAGTAATCCGATTATTATCGCACAATGCAGGGCTGCGGGCTAGGCAGCGCGCCGGCTAGGCCGCTAGGCATATTAAAAAATATTTAATTAAATCAAATAGTTATGCGTGAAACTAGACTTCGTAAATTTCGCCTATGTTTGGCAAGACAATTTCTTGCCAGTGTAAAATTTCACGGATTTTATCGGCAAAAATGTCCCGGTTGGTGCTTTCGCCGTGAATGATAAAAGTTTTTTTCGGTGCGGTTTTGAAATGGCCTAACCAGGCAAGCAAAGCGGCCTGATCTGCATGCGCGGAAAGCCCACCTATGGTATGCATCGTGGCACGTACGTAAATTTCCTCGCCAAATAGGGTCACCGTTTTTGCGCCCTCGACTAATCTGCGCCCCAAGCTTCCTTCTGCTTGATAGCCGGTAAAAATCACACTACATTCAGAACGCGACAAGTTATGCCGCAAATGATGTTTGATGCGACCGGCGTCGCACATGCCGCTGGCGGCAATGATGATGGCCCCGCGCTTGATATTATTCAGCGCCATCGATTCTTCTGCGGTTTGGGTGAATTGAATAGTGATTTTTTTCGAATTAGCTTCCTGCCATTTCAGCAAAGTGCGCGATTCGTCGTCCAGCGTGGCGCGATACTTCATGGTGATCTGCGTCGCTTTCATCGCCATCGGCGAATCAACATATACAGTTAAATCATGTAATAAGTTTCGTCGGCTCAAGTCTGTCAGCTCGTGCAATATTTCCTGCGTACGGCCGACGGCAAAAGCGGGAATGATAACGTTACCGCCATTCTTGAATGTAGTTTTAATGGCGTCAACCAATTCACGCTCGGTATCGGGTAATACTTTATGTAAACGATTACCGTAGGTCGATTCCGTTAGGAGATAATCGGTTGCTTCAATCGGCGTT
>JBEEJL010000189.1:0-5638 GCA_041169175.1 Pseudomonadota bacterium
GCTTGTTAAATGGTTCCGATTATCCGATCCCCGGCGTCATGCCTTTATATTCGCTGGATAATATATTGAGTGAAAAACTAATCGATAAATCTGCTGCGCCCGTATTACGCGAAATCCGCAAACACAATCCGCTTTTGTTCGACTTCGTCCTGAAACGCCAGATACAATCTAGTGGCAAAAAATTATCGCCGCGCCTATTCGAAACTCGTTCATTTTTTGAAAGAACCGCATGAGCCAACCCAACCAGTTTGCCTTACTCGCACAAAATCGCTTTGCGCCGTTTTTCTGGACGCAGTTTTTTGGTGCGGGGAATGACAATATTTTCAAATTCGCTTTCACCGTGCTGGCGACGTATCACGCGGCCGAATGGGGCAACCTGGATCCGAAAAGTGCGGGCGCGATTATTGGCGGGGTGTTTATTTTGCCGTTTGTTTTTTTCTCTGCGACATCGGGCCAGCTTGCTGACAAGTTGGAAAAATCTGCGCTGATTCGTTTTGTGAAAAATCTCGAAATCGTGATCATGCTCGTGATAGCTGCTGGATTTTTCAATAAAAACATATACTTATTGTTTTCCGGTGTTTTTCTTATGGGCTTGCATTCGACTTTGTTCGGTCCAGTGAAATACGCATATTTGCCGCAACATTTGCGCGAAGATGAATTGACCGGCGGCAACGGTATGGTGGAGATGGGCACGTTCGTGGCGATATTACTCGGCACGATGTTGGGCGGCGCATTGGTGGCAATACCGGAAACCGGCGCGCATTACGTCGCTATCATATCAATCATAGTCGCCATCATCGGTCGCGTGGTGGCGGGCATAGTGCCGCACTCGCCCGCATCCGACCCACTGCTCAAAATAAATTGGAATCCCTTCACGGAAACCTGGCGTAATTTACTCATCGCCAAACAAAACCGCACAGTGTTTTTATCTTTGCTCGGCATTTCGTGGCTATGGTTTTTCGGCTCGATCTTTTTGACTTCATTCACCGGCTTTGCCAAAACCGTCATCGGCGGTTCGGAAAGTGTGGTGACTTTATTGCTCGCGCTGTTTTCCATCGGCATCGGCGTTGGTTCTCTACTCTGTGAAAAACTTTCCGGCAGCAAAGTGGAAATTGGCTTGGTGCCGTTCGGCTCGATTGGCATGACGCTGTTCGCGGTGGACTTATATTTCGCCAGCCGTGGTTTGCAGCCGGGTGAGGTTATTGGCGCAATGGCATTACTAACCGATTGGAAATACATTCGCGTGATGATCGATTTATTTTTGCTCGCCCTGTTCGGCGGCTTATTCAGCGTGCCTTTATATGCGCTGATTCAGCACCGTTGCGAACCGATTTACCGCGCGCGCATTATCGCGGCGAATAATATTCTCGGCGCGATTTTTATGGTCGCTGCTTCTATCATGGCAGCCGCTTTGGCGATGGCAGGCTTTACTTTGCCGCAAATATTTTTGGTTACCGGTATTTTGAATGCACTGGTGGCGATTTATATTTACACCATCGTACCGGAATTTTTGATGCGCTTTGTCACCTGGATTTTGATTCACACCGTCTATCGCATCGAGAAATCCGGACTGGAACATATTCCAGCCGAAGGTGCGGCGGTGCTGGTGTGCAACCATGTGAGTTTTGTTGATGCGTTGATTATCGGCGGCGTGGTGCAGCGCCCGATACGTTTTGTTATGGATCACAATATTTATAATTTACCCATCATGAATTTTTTATTCAAAGCGGGCAAAACCATTCCCATCGCTTCGCGCAAAGAAAATCTGGCGATGCTGGAGCAATCATTTGTCGATATTGATCGAGCATTGAAAGACGGCGACTTGGTGTGTATTTTTCCTGAAGGGCGCATCACCGACAACGGCGACATTTACCCATTCAAGCCCGGCATCAGTCGCATCCTCGCCAACTCGCCGGTGCCGGTAGTGCCGCTGGCATTACGCGGATTGTGGGGCAGTTTTTTTTCACGCAAAGACGGCAAGGCGATGAGCAAACCATTACGTCGCGGCGTGTTTTCTAAAATTGCGTTGATTGCATCAACGCCAGTACCTGCCCATGAAGCAACGCCGGAATATTTACAACATCTGGTGATGAATTTGCGCGGAGAACAGCGCTAATACTGGACTATTTATTTGCTGCGGTTTGTTTGGCGTTAGGGAAAAACAGTTGCTCGCCGTTAATTTTGAAATCAGCGATACGATTTTGCCCTTCGCTTGAAGTCACCCATTCTATAAACTGAGTTGCTCCGGCAGCGTTTACGGCTGAATATTTTTGCGGATTCACGGCCATCACGCCGTAGGGGTTGAATAACTTGGGATCGCCGGAAACCAGAATTTCCAGCCCAGTCTTGCTGCGGTAAGCGGAATACGTTGCGCGGTCGGTCAACGTGTAGCCTTCCATTTGCGCGGCCATGGTTAACACTTCGCCCATACCCTGGCCGGTTGATGCATACCACGGGCCGTTCGCTTCGATAGAAGCCGCTTTCCACAAACCCAATTCCATTTTGTGCGTGCCGGATTCATCGCCGCGCGATATGAACTTCGATTTGGATTCATGGATTTTCTTCATGCCTTGCAGCACATCCGTCATCCCGCGTATGGCAGCCGGATCGGCTTTCGGGCCAACGATGACAAAATCGTTGTACATCACATCACGCCGATTGACGCCGTGATTAGCCGCCATAAATTTGTCTTCGTCTGCTCGGCTATGCACCAGCACCACATCGACGTCTCCGTTTTCGCCCAGTTTCATGGCTTTGCCGGACCCGACTGAAATCACATCCACACGGCAACCGCATTTCGCCTCGAACGGCGGCAATAGATGTTTAAGCAGACCGGAATTTTCGGTGCTGGTTGTGGTTGCCATGCGTAAGACATTGCTCTCAGCTTGAACATGAGACGCTAAAAATAGTAAGCCGAGAGTAAATCCTGTAACTAAAATTTGTTTCATCGGGTAGTCCTCGTTTCAAAATTGGTTAATTGAAGCCATGTTGTTTCAAAATAGCCTGTCCCGTTTTACCCAGGACAAAGCTGACAAATTCATCCGCTTCTTTGCTCGAGGATTTTGCTGCGCCTATGCCATAGGTGCCGCGATTGTTAATCGTGTCGGGAAAACGCATCCAGCTCAGTTTTGGTAGTGCCTTCACGGTGCTGACCGCCGTAGTGCAATAGGCTACAAACAAATCTACTTTGTCTTCCTCAAACAAAGCGACGTAGGCAGGTCGGCGCGGTGCGGGACCGTCGCCTTTACCGGTTAATTGTTGCGCCTTTGCTTTGAGTTTTTCTGCAGCACCGGAACGGACGTTTTCGGATTTTTCAAATAACTTCCAAGTGTAGTCCCCCATCGGATCCGACTTTGGCGTAGAAGTGCCGAGACTGTTTTTCGAATCCAGCATCAAATCCACCAGCTTGTCTTCTTCCAGTTTTATGCCGGGGCGCGCAATCAAACACAGGGCATTGTGGGCAAACTCCGCACTAGCTTTAAGCTTGCCTGACTGAAGCAGAGCATCGGTGTGCTCCATCGATGCGGAAGCGAATACATCCACAGATGCCCCTTTTTCAATTTCATCGCGTAAATTACCCGATGATCCGAAAGTCGTCTTCACACTGACATTGGTTTGTTTGGTGAAAGCGTCAGACATTTCAGCCATGGCTTCACGCAAGCTACCCGCAGCATAAACATTTAATTCAACCGCATAGGCTTGCGATATCATTAATAGCGGAATGAGAATCAGGCGAAATGCAAAGAGTAGAGGCATAGTTTTAATATAAATTGAGTTTATGTAATATGTTGTTTATAAACAATAAATTGTATTAATGCGGAAATTTTCTTTTACTTCTTACATGGTATTTGAAATGACGAAGATTAAAAATAGGCACTCGACTACATATGATTAAAATTAAACTGGGATGCGCGCTACTGTTATCCGATGACACGCCTACTCATCTGGATAACCTGTTATTTAAAGTGCTTGAAGGCGTTTATGACGGTGGCTCGATACAGGAGGCGGCCACGCACAGCGGGCTGACCTATCGCCACATCTGGGGCTATATCAAAAAATGGGAAGAATCGCTGGGCCTCGTATTGGTGGAAAAAAAACGTGGTCAAGGCGCCAATCTTTCTGACAAGGGAGAAAAATTGCTGTGGGCCATGCGCCGATCCAACGCTCGCGTCATGCCGCAATTACAAGACATCGCAAATAGTATCGAACGGGAAATCAATGCCGCACTGGTGGATCGCGAGCGCCCGATCGTGATCCATGCCAGTCATGACCTGGCCCTATCAGCCATACAGGAAAAATTGGCAAAGAAAATCAAACAGCCTCTGGATATTCAGGTTCACGGCAGCCTCGATTGTTTGATGAATTTGTCGCGCGGCAAATGCGATTTTGCCGGGTTTCATTTGGCGGAAACGTCGGTAAAAGGCAAGAGCGCGCACATTGCTTATCGTAACTGGCTAAGACTAGGTAAGCACAAATTGATACATTTCGCTCGACGTGAACAAGGATTGATGGTGGCCAAAGGCAATCCGAAAAAAATTAGCTGTGTCGAAGATTTAACCAAGAGCGATATCCGCTTTATCAATCGACAACGCAGCGCAGGCACACGCCTTGAATTCGATCAATTGATTCGTGACGCACACATAAAATCCTCTTCGATCAACGGCTACCAAAACGAAGAATTTACTCATTTAGCCGTTGCGGCTACCGTCGCTGCGGGAATGGTTGATGCGGGATTCGGTCTGCGCGCAGCAGCAGAAAAATTCAAATTGGGTTTTATTCCTTTGGTGACGGAGCAATATTTCTTGGTATGCACGAAGGAAAAATTATCCGACCCAGGTACTGAATCGCTGATTGCGTATCTCAAGAGCAAAGACTGCAAGACCCGAATAGAAGCTATGGCGGGTTATGACGCAAGTGATTGCGGCAAGATTGCCTCGCTGAAAGTAGCTTTACCTTGGTACACAACGACGCAAAATAACCTCTAACCTGATTATTTTCCTTTAATCTCTCCTGCCAGGGTTGGCATGTCGTACACTTTTTCCAAGGCTTCAGTAATCGCGCGACTATGTACGGCGAGCGCACGCCCAGTTTCATCATCGAAGAAATAATCAGAGCCCAAGCTTTCAATATTGCCATCGAAAATTAATCCGATGACTTCACCATTTTTATTCACCACAGGTGAGCCTGAGTTGCCACCGATGATGTCGTTAGTCAAAACAAAATTGAACGGCGCGCTCATATCCAAGGCGCTGCGTTTTTGTTCCCAGCTTTTCGGCAAGTTGAACGGCGGCTTGTTATCGAACGATGCAGAGCGTTCATACAACCCGTAAAACGTCGTCTTCCATGGCATCCTGGTTTGGTGCGCGGGATAGCCCTTCACCACGCCGTAGGCGAAACGCAGCGATGAGCTTGCGTCGGGGGAAACAGATTTTCCATTGAGCTTAAAGCGCGCTTTGCCGATTTTTTCGCTCGCTGCGCTTTTCACCGCTTTGATTTCATCATCACTGAGTTTCCGCACATCGCGCATCGGCTGATCGAGATTGCGCGCTAAGACGATCATAGAATCCGTCGAGGCCATCACCGCCGCTACACCGCCAGTGACTAAACGCTTACGCTCATCGACGTTATCCAGCTTGGA
>JBEEJL010000190.1:0-2871 GCA_041169175.1 Pseudomonadota bacterium
GATTAAATAAAGCGCAGCGAGACGCTGCCTAGATGTTGCATACGCAGGCAGACATGATCGCCTGCTTGCACTGATACGGCCTCGGTAATGCCGCCTGATAGCACCAAACTGCCTGCGGGCAACGACTTGCCGCTCTTACCCAAATGATTGACCAACATCGCCACGGCGGCGGCGGGATGGCCTAATACGGCTGCGCCTGCGCCGAATGCCACTGGCTCGCCGTTTTTTTCCAGCACGATGCCTAGCGTGCGCAAATCGAGGTCCTGTGGGCGCGCGATGCTGCCGCCGACGACAAAGCGCGAAGCTGACGTGTTGTCTGCCACGACACTTTTCAAATCAAACTTGAAATCGCGATAACGGCTGTCAATCACTTCGATGCCGGGCATGACAAAATCGATGGCGGCCATCACTGCGCCGATATGACAACCGGGCCCGTGCAGTTCTCTATTGGTGACAAAACAAATTTCCGGTTCCACTTTGGGGTGAATCAATTCGCTGATCTTGATGGCACTGCCTTCGGGAACGCTGAATTCATCCACCAGAAAACCGAATACCGGCGTATCCACACCCATTTGTTTCATTTTGGCATGCGAAGTGAGACCGGCTTTGAAGCCTGCTACGCTGCCACCACGACTGAGTTTGCGCCGCAGAATTTCATCCTGAATCGCATACGCATCGTCCCAATCCATATCGGGATATTGGTCGGTGATTTTGGTCGTGTCTTTGGCTTGCAACTGGCAAGTTTCCAGATGTTCTGCCAACTGGTTTATTATTTTGGTGTCGAGTTTCATGCGGCGTGCGCCTCTTGTTTACGTTTGCGCTGCATATCGAGGGCAGCGTCTTCGATCATGTCTTCCTGACCGCCGACCATTCCCCTGCGTCCCAGCTCCATCAGAATATCGCGCGCTGGCACGCCGTATTTTGCCTCGGCGCGCTTGGCGAACAACAGGAATGAGGAATATACGCCAGCGTAACCCAACGTCAGCGAGTCGCGGTCGATGCGTACCATGTGATCCATCATCGGCAGCACAATGTCTTCCGCCACGTCCATAATTTTGTACAAATCCACGCCGGTCTCAATGCCCATGCGGTTGCACACGGCAACGAAGACTTCGAGCGGCGTGTTGCCTGCCCCTGCTCCCAAACCGTTGGTGGAACCGTCGATACGGATAGCGCCCGCCTCTATTGCCGCAAGTGAGTTTGAAATACCCATTGCCATATTGTGATGGCCGTGGAAACCGATTTCGGTTTCCGGCTTCAACACCGCGCGCAACGCGCCTACACGTTCGGTCACATCGTCCGGCAACATATAGCCCGCCGAGTCCGTCACATAAACGCAATTCGCGCCGTAGGATTCCATCAGTTTGCCTTGCGCCGCCAGCTTGTCGCCGGGAATCATATGCGCCATCATCAAAAAGCCGATGGTGTCCATTTCCAATTTTCGCGCTGCCGTGATGTGCTGCTCCGATACGTCGGCTTCAGTGCAGTGCGTGGCGATGCGGATGGTGTGTACGCCGAGATCTTTCGCCATGTGCAGATGATCGACGGTGCCGATGCCCGGCAGCAATAAAGCCGAGGCCTTGGTTTTTTTCAACACTGCCAACACGGCGGTGAGATATTCCTCGTCACTGTGTTTGGGAAAACCGTAGTTGACCGAAGCGCCGCCGAGTCCGTCGCCATGCGTGACTTCGAGCAAGGGCATGCCCGCGTCATCCAAGCCTTTAGCCACGGCTATCATTTGCTCAATAGTGATTTGATGACGCTTGGGGTGCATGCCGTCGCGTAGCGTGTTGTCATGCAGAATAATTTTTTTGCCTTTGAGGTCCATGAGTTTCTCCTTAAGCTGCGACGGGTTCGAGTTTGAGTGCGCCGCTGATGATTTCTTCCGCGAACATTTCTGCTGTGCGTGAAGCAGCTGCCGTCATAATGTCTAAATTTCCGGCGTACTTGGGCAGATAGTCGCCGAGGCCTTCAACTTCCATGTAAATCGACACGCGTTTGCCGTCAAATATCGGGCCGTTTTTAAGTCGATAACCGGGAACGTATTTTTGCACTTCGCGAATCATTTCGTGCACCGAAGCCGTGATCGCCGCCTGATTCGGCTCATCTTCGGTGAGGCAATGAATCGTATCGCGCATAATCAGCGGTGGTTCCGCCGGGTTGATGACGATGATGGCTTTGCCGCGTTTGGCACCGCCGATTTTTTCTACAGCTGCCGAGGTGGTGCGGGTAAATTCGTCGATATTTTTGCGCGTGGCCGGCCCGACCGATTTCGACGCGGTAGTCGCAATGATTTCACCGTAGGCTACAGGCTGCACACGCGAGACTGCATATACCATAGGTATCGTCGCTTGGCCACCGCAGGTGACCATGTTGACGTTCATCTCGCGCTTGCCGACATGCTCCTTCAAGTTCACTGGCGGAATACAAAATGGGCCGATGGCAGCCGGAGTCAAGTCGATCATCATCACGCCGAGGGCGTTCAGCTTACGCGAATTCTCCGCGTGCGCATAGGCCGAGGTGGCATCGAATGCGATCTGGATGCCGTCGGATTTGACATGCGGCAACAAGCCATCGACGCCCTTGTCGGTCACCTTGAGACCCATCGCTTTCGCGCGTGACAAGCCTTCCGAAGTCGGATCGACGCCGACCATCCACACCGGCTCCAGCACTTTGCTGCGTTTTAATTTATACAGCAGATCGGTGCCGATATTGCCGGGGCCGATTAAGGCACATTTAATTTTGTTCATTGAGATCTCCTTAGCTAAATAATAGAACGAACCACACCGCCATCGGCGCGTAACGCGGCACCGTTAGTCGCGGCTGAAAGCGGACTGCAAACATAAGCGACCAATCCAGCCACTTCGACCG
>JBEEJL010000191.1:0-6171 GCA_041169175.1 Pseudomonadota bacterium
TATGTGCGTCTTCGAAGATCGAACGACCTCGTTATCTTTACTTGCAGCTATCTCCTCGCTACCATCGCGGTTATGAAGACACCATACGTCCCCCATCTCTTCGGAGCCGATGCCTTGGCAAAAGTGAAGGATCGCTTCGGTTGGCTTACGGTTAGCGTGGACTCATCTATCGCTTGGCCCCAGGACGACGTGTGGATTGAGTACGACGCCGTCGAATATGTGCTTTACGGAGCCAGAAAGGAAGGCGAGCGGAACATTGCACCCAGCATCAGCACGCCCACGGATGAGACACATATCGATCAAGCGCTTTCACAGCTATATCGCTTCACGTCCGTGCTCGGCTTCTACAAGCGAGGCTATGTTGACATCACGGGCCGGACCTGGAGTTCACGCATAACTCGGTACTCCACGGGAGATACTTACTCAACGTTGGTACAGAGTGGAAATAGGAGCTTCAGCTGTAATCACATGCCGGTCATCGAGGACGATCAGGTACGTAAAGCGCTTGCGTTCCTGCGCGAGGGTCGCCGACTACGGCGCGTCCACGAGCCGTACTCGTTCCTTTCCTTTTTCAAGGTTATTGAAAGTCAGTTTGAGACCAAACACCGGATTGCGTGGATCGAGAAGAACTTGCACCTCGTCACGGAAGAAAACGCCAAAAAGCGTATCAATGAGCTTCGCGGTCAGGGCGTGAACGTCAACGAACATCTCTACGAGTCGGGGCGCTGCGCTGTGGCTCATGCGAGCTTGAGCGGAAATATCGTCGACCCTGACATCCCGTCAGACCGCAAGCGAATTGCCGCGGACCTGGACATCATTGGAGCGCTGGCAAACCGCTACATCAAATTTGACGCCGGGGTACCTGACGAGATGGACCTCTACAATTCTCGGGACCGTGTATCGCCGTGGCACGGGATTATTGCTTCTAGCGCTTTAGCCGCGTTAAAAGCCGGCGGCCAAGTTGAAAATGTCGATGACCTAGGTAAGCTCGAGGGTGCGACAGTCTCAGTACGGATGTGGCCTGACCCGCCCGCAAAACAGTTCGAGGCTATGAAGTTGCTTGCTACGGAAAGCGGTAAAGGTATCGTCAAGTTGATCGCACTGAATTCGCGGGAGACCATTGTGTTGGCTTTCATCATGGACGTTGCAAAGGGGCGCATGCACACGCTACTAAACGAGGGCGGTATACGTTCCGGGATTGAGATTGTTGAGGAAGATGTCGAGGACTATGCGCGCTACTTCCACAACGTTGTGGGTAACCGGATTGTCGAGCTGACAATCGAAGGTGCTGAGCCGGTTGATTGCGAGGTGGTCATTCCTGTCAACATTATCCCGCAGGCGCCTGAAGATGCGGTGGCGCAGGCACTGAAGCAATTTAGGCGATCCAAAGCATGAGTTCCGGGCTGAAGGACTGCAAGTGAAAGGCGACACTCCTAGCGAAAGTCGGTGCTTGTGTCCAGCGCCATTTTTAATGGGCAATGCCCGATTAGGTAGGCCGCAGCGGCTTTCGATTCACTGACCGATGTCTGCTTCCCGTTGCGTAGCAGCCGATCAGACCGGAGCAGCGATCGCCCGCTGTGGGGCGGTTTCAATTGTTTGAACGCGCCAATTGATAGAAGCGGACATTGGGTTCGCCGTCTCACTCCCAAGCTCAGTGTAAGCAGGTTATTTCACACATTAGATTAGCGTAGGCGGATTATAAATAACCCATTGAATTTATTATATAATCTTCACTTGTTTATCGAGACTTAAACACAGCTTTCTCGCGCCTAGCCACTTCTTGACAAAGTATGTCCCTGTGCCTACCATGTACATAGGTAATCCATTGCAGTTATTAGACGATACGAGGAGCCACCATGGGCGACGAAGCAGCGGTAGCAAGAATCGTAGTGCAAGCAACCAATAAAGAAAAAAAAGACATTGCCACTAAAGCCAAAAAAATGGGCATTCCCATCGCGGAACTGATGCGGCGCGGCGCATTCGCCTACGAGGACAACGAGCAACATGAAGAGCTCGCACGTTTAGCCGACCAAGCAAAAGCGGCTGCCGACCGCGCCTGCGACAGAATAGACGCTTCACTCAGCTATATTGAAGCCAGCAATCTGCGCATAGCAGCGATGGAAAGAAAAGCAAAGGCAGGGCGCACGCGCAATGGCGCGTTATGAATTACATTGAAAGAATATGGAGCGCTTTTACTTCCATGATCAAATTGGAGGACAGAGTAACCCGCCAAACTGACAGTATTGATAAGCACCAAGAAAGAATTGAAGATTTGACTGAGCGTATCATTCGCTTGGAAACAAAACTCGACATGTTGATGAGCGCCGCCGTAGTAAAAAGAATCTCGAAAAACTAAATCCCCAATAGTTTTCATTACGCATCAAATTAAGGGCTTTACCTGGCGGTAAAATGATTGTGCGTTAGATGCGCTGCCAATAGAAGTTATACAAAGCGCTAAGACTAGAAATCCGAATTATCCCCACTGCTTCTTTAATTCCTAAATCACTTAAATGTTGTCCCAGACTTTAATAGCTAAGAAGATTGGCAGCGCGGGCAATAGAAAAGCCCGCGCCCACCTTGCGTCGTGCGAATGATCGGCGCGGCGCAGCGCCAGCAGGGCTCACCTTCTCTGTTATAAACGTAAAAGCGCGCCGCTTCATAATCGTCTCCTGTTTTGCGTGTTGCAAGATAGTGGGCCCAGGGCCGCACTACACCATCCCGTTGTACGCTGCGTTGCGTGAGCGTTTTACAGGCTTTAGCAATACGCAATAGTTCATTATTTTTTAGCTCGCTGATTTTGCGTAAGGGATTTACTTGTGCAACATGCAAAATATCGGCGCGCAGGTAATTGCCCAAGCCTGCCACTACGTGCTGATCGAGCAACGCATCGGCCACCACGCGACGGGGAAAACAAGCGAGACGTTGCGCGATGAGTTGTGGCGTGACCGCCTGATCCAGGATTTCCGGTCCCAGCTTGGCTAAATAAGGGTGCGTGTTTTCGGTGCCGACTTTCAGCCAGGCAAATTCGGTCGCGCTGTAAAGCACGACGCGTTGCCGGGCAGTATGAATAATCAAACGAACTTGTTTTGGCAATAGCGGTGCATTGGCTTCATGTACGACCCATTCACCGTAAAGTTGATTGTGCGAGTAAAGCACGACGCCATTAGCGAATTCGGTCAGCATGGCTTTGCTGCGCGCGGCGACCTGCACAATAGGCACCCCGCGCAGTATTTTCGCGCGTGAGCGCAAGCGTGGATAGCATAACTCAAGCTGAATCGGCTGCGCTGCTACCGCGCGATGCACATCGCGCGCCGCTAAAAAAATTTCAGGCCCTTCAGGCATAAAAAATTATTGTCGATTAAATGATGATGAAGATACTACACAAGACAAGCTTATTGCCCAAAAAGTTTTTACGTGAAAACAGCGCAGCACGTATAAAATTTTCGCCCGTCAAGCAGGCGTTGGCTTAGTTGTTTATCATGACAACATGTTGTTTCCTGTCGATCCCGTAGAGCTCGCGCCTGACTTTTGGTTATTGTCAGGCTTCGCGCTGGGCCGGCCATTGCGCGAAGGCATTGGATCGGTTATTGCGACTGCGCCATTCCGACATTTAATTGTGCCAAGCGGCAAAAAAATGGCAGTGGCGATGAGCAATTGCGGTCCACTAGGCTGGACCAGTAGCTCGCGCGGTTATCAATATTTACCTCAAGATCCCGATTCGCAATTGCCGTGGCCGGCGATGCCCGATGCCTTTATTCAATTGGCGCGCGAGGCCGCCGCGACAGTTGGCTGGAAAAACTATTCGCCCGAAGCCTGTTTGATTAACCGTTATGCGCCGGGCGCGGGCTTGGGCTTGCATCAGGATCGCGATGAATTGGATTTAACTCAGCCGATTGTGTCGGTGTCGATAGGCGCATCGTGTAAATTTATTCTCGGCGGCCTGCAGCGTAATGATCCGGTGCGTTCGGTCGCCTTGCATGATGGCGATGTGGTAGTGTGGGGCGGTCGCTCGCGTTTGGTTTTTCACGGGGTAAGGCCGTTGCCGGCGACCACAAAGGAATTACGCTATAACCTGACATTTCGTAAAGTGAAGTAGCAACAGTGTTAAACGCGTAATGCAGTAACTATTTCTTCTTCGCTTTCGATTCCGCCTCAAGCAAGCTACATTTACGCTCCACTCCCCAACGATAGCCGCTAAGTTCACCGGTGCCGCGGACGACGCGATGGCAGGGTATCGCCACCGCCAGCACATTACTTGCGCACGCAGTCGCGACGGCGCGCGCCGCTTTCGGTTTGCCGATGCGTTGCGCGACTTGGCTGTAGCTTTGCGTTTCGCCGAGTGGAATTTTTTGCAACGCGTTCCATACTTGTTGTTGAAACGCCGTGCCGCGAACGTCGAGGGGCAAGTTCAAGGCGTGTTGCGGCAGACGAATATGCGCCAGTAATGTTGTTAGCCAATCGGTGAATGGCGCATCTTCTTTGCGCAATTGCGCATGCGGGAAGCGCGTCGTCAGTCGTTGCATCAATTCTGCTTCGCTCTCGCCGAATTCAATGGTGCAAATGCCGCGAGGCGTGGCGGCCACCATCACTAAGCCCAACGCGCTGTTACGTACCGCCACGCGCATATTTTCGCCGACGCCGCCGGACTTGAATGCGGTCGGTGTCATGCCGAGCATGGCCGAAGTGTTTTCATAAAAGCGACCGGATGAACTAAAGCCCGCAGCGTAAATTGCATCGGTTACCGAGTTAGCGTTTTTAATCGATTGCCCGAGTTGGGCAATTTGCCGCGCTTTGTAATAGTCGTGCGGCGTGACGCCGCTGACATCTTTGAAGATGCGATGAAAGTGATGCGGGCTCAAGCCAACTTTTTCCGCCAGTGCATGCAAACTTATGCGCGCTTCGCTGGCTTCAATCAAACGACAGGCTTGTAACACAGCTTGTGTTTGTTGCTCGCGCTTGGATAGTCCATCCGGCGCACAGCGTAAGCAAGCGCGAAAACCGTCAGCGCGTGCAGCGGCCGTTGAAGTATAAAAGCGCACGTTAATACGCTTAGGTGCGCGCGACGGACACGAGGGGCGGCAATAAATACCCGTTGTTATCACGGCAAAAAAATATTCGCCGTCTAATGTGGCGTCCTTCCGCAGCACGCCATCCCAGCGCGCATCGGCGGAAATCTTTTCGTTTATAGGGTCGGCGATTGTCATGTCGAGCACTCAAGTAAGGATATGGGCGCATTGTGCAGCCTGGTTGCGCATTACACACTCCGAAGCTTGCGCTTAAATCTTACCGCTTTTGCTGCAGGTTTGGCGGCGTAAATTGGCTGCCTAAAAATACAGTCCGCTTAAAAGCAATCTCAAATAGTTTAATATAATCAAATACTTATTTAAGTAATGCGCATTGCGAATGGAGAATGTCCGTGCATCATATAAACTAAGCTTTGTTAAAAAAACGAAGCGAAAAATATGGCCAGCAGTTTATTTGCGCTACTCGACGATATCGCTACCATTCTCGACGACGTCGCGTTGATGAGCAAAGTCGCGGCGAAAAAAACCGCCGGCGTGCTGGGCGATGACTTGGCGCTGAATGCGCAACAAGTATCCGGCGTCAGCGCCGAGCGTGAGCTGCCGGTGGTGTGGGCGGTGGCCAAAGGCTCGCTGAAAAATAAATGTATTCTGGTTCCCACAGCGCTCGTCATCAGTGCATTTATTCCGTGGGCGGTGACGCCGTTGTTGATGCTGGGCGGCGCGTATCTTTGTTACGAAGGCGTGGAGAAAATTGCGCATAAATTTTTGCATAGTGAAGCCGAAGATGACGCACATCATGCCGAGTTAATCGAAACACTATCTAAATCCGAGCCGGACATGCTGGCGTTGGAAAAAGAAAAAATTAAAGGCGCGATTCGTACCGACTTCGTTTTATCGGCAGAAATCATTGTCATCACGCTCGGCACTGTCGCCACTGCTGCGTTTGGCAAACAGGTCGCGGTGTTGACAGCCATTGCGCTTCTCATGACCGTTGGCGTTTATGGAATCGTCGCGGGAATCGTTAAGCTCGACGATGGCGGATTGTACTTAAGCAAAAAAACCGGAACAGGCTGGTGGAAAAAATTTCAGCGCAGTTTCGGCGCTATGGTGTTGAAGGCCGCGCCCTATTTGAGATCGGAAGAGCGTC
>JBEEJL010000192.1:0-4339 GCA_041169175.1 Pseudomonadota bacterium
GTTGAATCAGCGTTTGCAGGCGCGCAATGGATTCGCGTACGTCGCGGTTATAAAAATAACTGACGTTCGCCATCGCTTTATCCAGCTCGCCCGTGGTTTCACCGACGCGCAACATACGCAGCACCAGCGGCGGAAACATTCCGCTACGCTGGAAAGCATCGGTAATGCCGCGACCTTCGGTAATATGCCGGCCCACTTGCACCAGGGCATTTTCTATCACGCGATTGCCTGAGGTTTTTTCAGTAATGCGAATACAGTCGAGCACACTGACGCCCGATGCATACATCAGTGCGAAATAAGTGGAAAAGCGCGCCAGAATAATTTTTTTAATCGTCGGACCAATACCCGGTAGTGCCAATAGCCATCCATCTAAGCGAAAGCGCATGGCCGGGTTGTTGCGCGCGGAGTGCCAAATAAATGCTGTCAATATAAGCGGCACCACGATGATCAGATACCAGTAATGAACAAAAATATCCGACACGATCATCAGCACGCGCGTATAAAGCGGAATATCTTGTTGCGTGTTTTTCATAAACTGACTGAGCTGCGGCACCATGTAAATCATCAGGAAAAAAATCACCGCGAAAATAATCATACTGACAAATGCCGGGTACAAAAGAATTCTGCGAGTTTGCGTATAGAGCTCATCCTGCCATTTCAAATTATCCTGCAGATTCGCCAACACGTCGGGCAACTTGCCGCTCTGTTCGCCGACGCGAATTAAATTCACAAAAACGGGATCGAACACATCGCCATGCTGGCTTAAGGCTGCAGATAAGTTACTGCCGCCCTCTATCGATTCGAGCATGCTACTGATAGTCGAGCGAAAGCGCGGGTTAACGATGGAGTCGCGCAAATCATTCAGCGCTTCCAGTATCGGCACACCGGCGCGCATCAATTGCTCGAGATGAAAACAAAAGGTAATTAATTCCGGGCGCGATATTTTTCG
Organism: Pseudomonadota bacterium; assembly: GCA_041169175.1. GTDB lineage: Bacteria > Pseudomonadota > Gammaproteobacteria > Burkholderiales > JBEEJL01 > JBEEJL01. The sequence goes on from JBEEJL010000192.1 coordinate 950, forward strand.
CTTGGGCATGCGCAAAGCGGTGCCGCCGGAACGATGCGCAATCAGATCCAGGCTCATGCGCTTGAGGCGTAATTCAAGGTCGAACGGATTCAATGCGTCGGTCGCGCCACGCACAATCTTGCCATCTTGATTCATCGCTCGATAATTAAATTGCGCCATAAATTTATTAATATAATCAATATGTTACGATATATTCGGTTTGACCCGATGCGTAAGATCTACTACGCGCGATACTTCTTCTAATGATGTCACGCCTTCGCGCACACGACGAATAGCGTCGTCGGCCAAGGGCACAAAATCTTTTGCCAACGCAGTCTGCGTCATTTCGCGCGCCGTCGCGCGCTTGGCAATAAGGTCATCAATGTCCTCATCAATTTTTAATAATTCCATAATCGCCATGCGGCCTTTGTAGCCTTGTTGATCGCATTTTTTACAACCGGTAGCACGATACAATTTGGGTGTTTCATTTTCATGCAAGCCAAGTAATTGGCGCAAGGCGGGGTCGGGCACATACTCTTCGCGGCAAAATATACACAGCTTGCGCACCAGGCGTTGTGCGATCACGCCAATGATATTGCCCGCCATAATATCGGGTAGCACGCCGAGGTCAGACAAGCGCGGAATCGAGCCGATGGCGGAGTTGGTATGCAACGTGGTGTAAACCTGGTGGCCGGTCATCGCGGCGCGAAACGCCATTTCCGCCGTATCTTTATCGCGTACTTCGCCGACCAGAATCACGTCGGGATCTTGCCGCATCATCGAACGAATGCCGCTGGCAAAATCCAGTTTCACGGCATCGTTGACCGAAGTTTGTCGGATCAGCGCCATCGGGTATTCCACTGGTTCCTCCAGCGTCATGATGTTAATGCCTTCGGTATTGATGTGATTCAAAATCGAATACAGCGTCGTTGTCTTGCCGCTACCGGTTGGGCCGGTGACTAAAATAATGCCTTCAGGCCGCGCAATCATCAGGCGCAGGGTTGCCAAAGCGTCGTCGCGCAAACCCAATTGATCCAGCGGCACGATACCTTTTTGTCGGTCGAGAATACGCAACACAATATTTTCGCCATGCGAGGTGGGTTGTGAAGACACGCGAAAATCCACCGGATGATCTGACAGCATGAGGGAAATTCGACCGTCTTGCGGCGCGCGAGTTTCCGCGATGTTAAGACCGCTCATGACTTTTAAGCGCACCACCATCGCCGGCCAATAGTTTTGATGCAGCGAGCGAATTTGTCGCAACACGCCGTCAATGCGATAGCGTATGCGCAAAAATCCTTGTTCTGGCTCAAAGTGGATATCCGACGCGCTACGTTTCACTGCGTCGTAAAGCAAAGCGTCGATCAGTCGAACGACTGGCTGGCTATATTCATCCAAATTTTGCGCCAAACTCTGAAAATCGATTTCGCCGGTTTCGATTTCGTGCAAAATGCCGTCGATGGATAACTCAAAACCGTAATGCTGTTCGATGCCGGTCGTGATGTCCGATTCGCGCGCCAGTAAGGGTGTGATGGTGAATTGGTCACGTAGCAACGCGCGAATTTGATCCAGTGCGACAACATTGGTCGGATCGGAAATCGCCAGTGCGAGTTTATGCGTGTCATGGTCAAGCGCAACCGGCAACACATGATAGCGCCGCGCAGTTTCTTTCGGTATCAATGCAATCGCAGAGGGATCGATCAGCGTGTTGGACAGATCAATACTGACTTGGCCCAAACTTTCCGATAGTGTATCGCGTACCGTGGCTTCGGTTACAAAGCCGAGCGACACCAGCACTTTGCCAAGCGGCAAGCCATTTTTTTTCTGTTCTGTCAGTGCGATGTGGAGTTGGTCTTCGGTAATAATACTTTTGGATAAAAGCACTTCACCAAGAGGACGTAACGACAGGTGAGCAGTCATGGTCGTATCGCCGCTACTTGATTTTCGACAATTCAGCGATACGCTTTGTTATGGCGTCTTTGTTGAACTGACTCGGGCGCACATTCGCCAACACTAAAGCTTTTTGATAATTTTCCAGCGCCAGTTTCGACTGATTGATTTGATCCAGACTCACGGCGAGATTAAATACATAGTCCGGATTATTCGCGTCCATGCGCACCGCGTCGAAGTAAGCTTGCTGCGCTTCGTTCCAGCGGTTTTGTGAGGCGAACACATTTCCCAGCGACTCGAGCAAAGCCGCTGATTGCGGTTGCTGCGCGATTTGCGTGCGCAGTTGATTTTCTGTTTGGGGTAAATCATTAACCAGAGCCGCATTGCCGGCAATGGCATAGGCATTTTTCGGGCTAAGCTCCAGCACACGTTTGTAGCGTCGCGCGGCATCAGCGGGATTATTGTTTTTCGCTGCGATAGTGGCCAAGCCTAATTCAGCGTCAATATTGGTCGGATCTTTTTGCAACACCATTTCATACTTTTGCTGCGCTTCCGCTGTACGACCCGCTACCAGTGCTTGATACGCCGCACCGAGATCCGGGTTGATGGCGAATATTTCTTCGTTGGAGCGGCGCAATTGAATATTGTTGTCATTGAAATTGCTTGAGCCGGCATTTGCGACAGCGGGCACAGGCGCAACACTAATCGTCCGATTATTCTCCAAGGCCGTAGGTGGTGCCGGGAGGGTGCTGACGTTACGAGGTTTTGTTTTTACGACCACCCTGGCCTTATTTTGCAGATTAGTTTTTGTTGGCGATAGAGCTGCCGTTTTTTGCGCGGTGCTTGGAACCGGCGAAGGGGCGAGGGCTGCTAATGCAGGTTGGGCGTCAGCCGCAGGCGATGTAGTCGGCGACGACGGCTGAATTTGCGCTGGCGGCGGCGTGACTGAGCGTTCGCGCAAATCGGCAGAAGGCAAAGTCTGATTGTTTAACGCGATCTGCGACCCGGAATGAAAAGATGTGTTGAACCAATACCAAGCATAAAACCCCGCTGCCCCCAATAACAATGCGACTGCGCCGAGCGCAGCGATTTGTTTTGCTTTGCCCATGCCATCGTAACTAATTTGTTTCGCACTGAATAAATTTTTTGCGCCGTTACGTTGCAAGGCTACCGCATCCATCGCAGAAAAATCAATGTCTGGTATGGTGTTAGACAAATTGTCAGGTGGGTTGCCGCGCCTTTTTTGTGTCTCAGCGCGCTTCAGTGCATCGAGCAAAAGACTCACGGCTTACCTCCGAGCGGATTACTGCCGTTGAAAAATTGTTTGTCCGGTAGCAGGTCGCGATAATTTTTGAAATCGCCTTCCATTGCGCCGTCTTTGATCACGATAGGGCGCAGAAATATTACCAACTCGGTTTTTCGCGCGGTTTCGTTGCGAAAACTAAAAGCATCGCCTAATAAGGGAACGTCTTTTACCAACGGCAGACCGTCGCGTTTTTTATCCAAGCGGTCTTCCATCAA
>JBEEJL010000193.1:0-6673 GCA_041169175.1 Pseudomonadota bacterium
AAGCGAATTTACCGTGCAAAATTGCCGCTGTCATTAGTAATCAACCTGACGCGCCGGGCTTGCAACTCGCCAAGCAACTCGGCCTTGAAACTCGCGTGGTCGATCACACAACATTTAATACGCGTGAAGAATTCGACGCCGCGCTGGATAAATCGATACAAGAATTTTCGCCGGATTACATTCTATTAGCCGGCTTTATGCGTATTTTGGGTGATAAATTTATTAATAAAAACAATGGCTTATTGATAAACATTCATCCGTCTTTATTGCCCGCCTTTACCGGCATGCACACGCATAAGCGTGCGCTGGCACAAGGCGTAAAAATACACGGTTGCACGGTGCATTTTGTTACTGCAGACCTCGACAGCGGCCCGATCATCGCGCAAGCTGCGGTGGCTGTATTGGATAATGACGATGAAACCACACTCGCCGCGCGTGTGCGCGAAGCTGAACATCGTTTATACCCGCTGGCGCTGAAATACTTGCTGGAAAACCGTGTCGTCGTGCAACATGGACGTTGCGTTATAGCAAACACGGGGACAAATACCCCCTTGTTGATTTCACCAGGAGATGCATGATGACAAACGTGAAACTATTTTTTGCTTTCGCCGCTTTAGTTAGCGCAATGTCGGCACAAGCTGCGCCCGGCGATATGAATCTCACTTATGAATTGTCGTATAAAGGTTTCAGCGTCGGCGAAACCAAAGAATCATTCAAGCGCAGTGGCGACAATTACAAACTCGAAAGCGTGTCGAAAGCGCGCGGCGTGTGGAGTGCGTTTTTCAAAGAGCAAATCAGTTTTTTCAGCAACGGCACGGTAGCTGAAAGCGGTTTGCGCCCTGCGCGTTATGAACAGCGCCGGAGTAAAAGCCCGCAGAAAACGCGCGTTGCGCTATTTGATTGGAGTGCTAACAGTATCGAAATGCAATTCGACGGCAAAAGCGAAAAGACCGAACTCAAGCCTGGTTCGCAGGACGCGCTATCAATCATTTATCAATTTATGTTCGCGCCCTTAAAAGACGGCACGTCAAAAGTTTTCATGACCAACGGCAAGCAATTAGAAGCTTACGAATTCCGCAAAGTGGAAGAGATCAGTTTGGAAACGCCTGCGGGCACATTTAACACTATTCACATCGCGCGCGTTTCGCAGCCGGGCGAAACTCGCACCGATGTGTGGTTAGCCAAAGATAAAAAATATATTCCTGTACGCGTCACGGTAGTAGAACCCGAAGGCGACAAAACCGAGCGGCTCATTTCGAGCATTAATATAGAATAATTCATGGCCATCACCTCCACGCAACTCAGTCATTTATCTCACGCCCTCCACATCATTCTTCCTCTGCGCACGCCAGCAGATGTGGCGTTGAAATTTTTTTTCCGCGACCAACCGGAACTCGGCCAAGGCGATCGCGCGTTTATCGCTGAAACGGTTTATGCCATTTTGCGCAAGCGCCGTTTGCTCGAATATTTAATTCCTGAAGGCATACCGCGCCAAATGGCGCTGCTGGCGCTGGTAAAACTGCAAGGCGTCGGCATGAAAGAACTCACGCCCTTATTGCGCGAGGGCGAAGAAGCGTTTTTAATCGAAATGAAAAGCCGTGTCATTGACGATCTGCCGTTTGCCGTGCAAGCCGATTTGCCCGATTGGGTGGTGGAAAAATTACGCGCGCAAATGCCCGACGAAGAAATACTCGCCATTGCGCACAGCATGCAAAACCCCGCGCCGCTCGATTTACGCGTTAACACACTAAAGACCAACCGACACGATGTTCTGCTCGCGCTGAAGCTGGCCGGCATCGAAGCCTCGCCTACGCCCTATTCGCCCGTCGGCATCCGCGTCAAAGGCAAACCGGCGCTGAACAAACACGAATTATTTCTTGACGGAAAAATCGAAATTCAAGACGAAGGCAGCCAACTCTTAGCGATTTTGCTCGAACCGAAACGCACCGACATGGTCGCCGATTTTTGCGCGGGAGCTGGCGGTAAAACGCTGGCTATCGGCGCGATGATGCAAAGTTTGGGTCGCCTCTACGCATTCGATACCTCGGAAAAACGCCTGACTAATCTCAAGCCTAGATTGAAACGCTCGGGCTTGAGCAACGTCCACCCCGCGCGCATCGACAATGAAAATGATTTGCGCATCAAGCGCCTCGCAGGCAAGATTGATCGCGTGCTGGTCGATGCGCCATGCAGCGGCATGGGCACGTTGCGTCGCAATCCGGATTTGAAATGGCGTCAGACGCCCGAAGCGATTATTGAGCTGGTACAAAAGCAAACCGCGATTCTCGCAGCGGCGGCGCGCTTGGTAAAAACCGGCGGACGCTTGGTATATGCAACTTGCAGCTTACTCAAAGAAGAAAATGAAAACATCGCCGAGAAATTTTTGGCGGCGCACCCGCAATTCACGCAAATCAGCGTGGCCGATATTTTAGCGCATCAAAAAATCGCTCTGAATACCGGCGTGACGTTAAAATTATTTACCCATCTGCACAACACGGATGGTTTTTTTGCAGCCGTATTTGAACGTAAACCGATATAATTTAACTATTTGATTTAATTCAATTTTATATGATTATCAGAGTGAGAAAAATTTTCCTTAATTTGATTTTTTTCACCTTGACCGGGTGCGCGGCAGACGTAAACGCACGCGAACCAAATAAAAACCCGACAACCGCTAATAGCACTGTGGAAGCACTGTTCACGCCCGGCGATAAAATCGCGCGGCGCATTGTCGATTTAATCGACGACGCGAAACAGGACATCAAAGTGCAGGCTTACGGGTTCACCAATACTGCCATCGCTAACGCCCTGATCGCTGCAAAAAAACGTGGCGTCGATGTGCACATTATCGAAGACGATGGCGAGTATCTCAACATCAATCAATTCTCCAAAATTAAAATCGACAGCATGAAAGTCGTAGGCGTAAAAGTCTATCTCGATAGCGACCACGCGATTGCGCATAATAAAATCATGCTGATTGACGCCAACACGCTGCAACACGCCGTCATCACCGGCAGTTATAATTTTACCCAGGCAGCGGAAAAAAATAATGCGGAAAATGTGTTGTTGATTCGCTCTAATCCCGCTATTGCAGCGGAATATCTGGCCAACTGGAAAAAGCATCAGGCCCATTCCAATTTACTGCCTTAAATTGAGTTAGCGCGTGAACGAATTTATAGAATATTTCCAACCAATAGTTGCAGCACTGAAAACCCAGCGCGCGCAATGGCAGTTGGGCGTCATTGCCCTTGGTCTTGCCGCAGCTTGGCTAATGGCTAAACTGATCAAGCCGCGCTTGAGTTCGCCCACGCCGAGCTGGAAATTCGGCGCCGGTAGCGCCGTGCGCTTATTGTTTCCATTGCTGGCTTTGCTGTTTGTATGGTCGGCCAAAGTATTCATGAGCAAATCCGGCTCGACCGATATCTTAAAATTTGCCGTCGCGTTGTTGTTGTCTTTCGCCCTGATTCGTTTTTCCATTTATGTCATTCGCCATGTGTTTCCGCCCAGCGCATTGTTGAAATCATGGGAGCGCATCATCGCTTACACCGTGTGGGTTGGCGTGGCGCTCTATATGACGGGTTTGTCCGAACCGATTATCGATTTTCTTAGCGAGCTGTCGTTCAAAGTTGGCAAACAGGAAGTATCGGTGTTACAAGTTTTCCTTGGCCTTGTTTCCATCGTCGCGACGCTGTTGATTGCGCTGTGGCTGGCGCGCTTGACGGAAAATCGATTGATGCAGGCTAAGCACATGGATCTGAATTTGCGCGTGGTGCTGGGCAAATTCGCCCGCGCTATGCTGCTGGTGCTGGCTGTGTTGATTGTGTTGCCACTGGTCGGTATCGATATCACCTTGCTGTCGGTGTTTGGCGGCGCGCTCGGTGTGGGTCTGGGTATCGGCTTGCAAAAAATCGCCAGCAATTACATCAGCGGTTTTATTATTTTGATTGATCGCTCGATACGTATCGGCGATTTAATCACGCTGGATAATCGCACCGGCACGGTCACGCAAATGCGCGTGCGCTATACGGTAGTGAGCTATGCCGACGGCACCGATGCGCTGATCCCGAATGAAAATTTTGTTACCAGCACCGTCATCAACCATTCGTTTTTCAGCCCAAAGGTATTGGTGCGCATGCCGATCAGTATCACCTATGCCGACAAGCTGGAGCAGGCGTTGCAAGTAGCTGCGGACTGCGCGCAAAAACATAATCGCGTAGCGAGCGAACCTAAAGCAGAAACCTTCATCAAACAGTTTACCAAGGAAGGAATTGAGCTGGAATTAACCTTCTGGGTGGCCGATCCGCAGAACGGCTTGCAAACTGTCCGTTCGGCTATATATAAAAACATCTGGGATAGCTTCCGCCAGCACGAAATTGAGATCTTTCACGATAAAAAATAGTCCTAATAATCAAATACTTACAATATTTTTATTTTGAACAAGTCTAGAGTAGTTTTACTGCAACGCGAAACAAACTTTTCCTTGCGCCGTCCTGTGCTTCGCGTAGAATCTTTTAATTACTTTTCCTCTTGATACTTACTGGAGAACACATGCAATTAGGTCTGCTCGATTTGCCTTGGTGGGGTTATGTCGTCGCCACATTAATTTTGACCCACATCACGATTATCGGCGTCACGGTTTTTTTACATCGCTGCCAATCGCACCGCGCACTTGAATTACACGCCATCCCCAGCCACTTTTTCCGTTTCTGGATGTGGCTCACTACCGGTATGGTCACCAAAGAATTCGCTGCGATTCATCGCAAACACCACGCCAAAGTGGAAACCGTGGATGATCCGCACAGCCCGCAAATTTACGGCATTAAAAAATTATTGCTCGAAGGCACAGAGCTCTATCGCACCGAATCACTGAATCAGGAAACCTTGGACAAATACGGCCACGGCACCCCGGACGATTGGATTGAGCGCAATCTTTACACCAAGTACAGCATGTACGGCGTCGCGTTGATGATGATCATCGACCTCATCTTGTTCGGGCCGATTGGTCTAACGATGTGGGCAGTTCAAATGGCGTGGATTCCCGTCATGGCAACCGGCATCATCAACGGCATCGGTCACTACTGGGGCTATCGCCATTTTGAATCAGAAGACGCATCGCGCAATATCGTGCCGTGGGGCATTCTCATCGGCGGCGAAGAATTGCACAACAACCACCACGCTTACGGCACCTCAGCCAAGCTATCGAACAAATGGTACGAATTCGACATCGGCTGGATGTATATCCGTATTCTGGAAATCTGCGGCCTCGCCACAGTAAAAAACCAGGCACCGAAATTGAATTTCAACACCGCGAAAACCGAATGCGATGCCGACACGCTGCAAGCCGTCATCACCCATCGTTACGATGTGCTGGCTAAATACGCCAAATCACTCAAGCAAATGTACGCCGACGAAACCGCCAAACTCAAATTAGCTGGCGCAGCGGGCGTAAAAGATTTGCACGCCATGACAACGGTGAAAAAATGGCTGCACCTCGACGCCGCCGACGTACCCGAACAACATCGCGCCACATTAAGCGAAGTCCTCAGCACCAAAAAAGAACTCTTCCTCGCCTACAACATGCGCCAAGAGTTAGCCGCACTGTGGAGCCGCTCAAGCCTCACCAAAGAGCAACTGGTGACCCAGTTGCAAGACTGGTGCCATCGCGCAGAAGCGAGCGGTATCGAAGCACTGCAGCAGTTCTCACGCAGATTGCGCGCTTACGCGTAAATAGATTTTCATTTCAAATAAAAAGCCCGCTTTGCGGGCTTTTTGTTGTCCAGCATAATTAAGCTGAGTGATTTGCCTTTTCTTATCATCCTTACTATAATTAAATTAGTAAGGAATATAGGAGATTAAAATCATGACCGAAGCCACACTCACCAGCAAAGGCCAAACGACTATCCCTAAGGAAATTCGGGATGGTCTGCATATGAAAGCTGGCGACAGAATGACTTTCACCTTGATGCCGGACGACACTGTCGTCATGCGCTTAAAGAGCAAGAGCGTTGTCGAACTGGCAGGCTCGCTACACAAGAAAGGCCGCAAGTCTGTTCCGGTTGAGCAACTGTCACGCTGATGCTCGGCATCGACACCAACGTCCTCGTTCGCTTTCTGATGCGAGATAACGAAGCCCAGTTTGAAAAAGCACGCAAGCTGATCAAACGCGAAGTGTCTGCCGGACGCCGCGTGTTCGTAAACCAATTAGTGCTCATGGAAACTGAATGGGTGCTACGCAGCCGATATGCCGTGACCAAGCAACAGATCATCGAGGCTATTTCAAACTTGCTAGATGCGGACGATCTCCAATTCGAAGACGAGCCGACTATTGAAGAGGCGCTTTTTCTATGGAGAGATAGTCCTGCCGATTTTGCTGATTGTTTAATCGGCGCGAAAAACCGACGGCTCGGATGTCGGGCTACGGCGTCATTCGATTTGAAGGCGGTTAAGTTGCCAGGATTCACGGCCGCATAGTAGCAGTCGCAAATTAGTAGCCCGATGCTGCAATCACAGCTCTAAATTGTAGGGTGCAATGAGTGCAGCGAATTGCACCGAATGAAATAACGACGATGAAATATTTCCCGAAATTTTATAGCAGCTTGCTCATTTCATGCGGCGCAATTCACGATGTTCATTGCCCTACGCGGGCTGTAAATGTGATTGCGTTCACGGAAAG
>JBEEJL010000194.1:0-11773 GCA_041169175.1 Pseudomonadota bacterium
AAAACCATGTTTCTCCTATTATCTATTACTAAGGTTAAATTAAAATGCCTTTAATAAAAGCAAACCGCGATCAAATCTTGAAACCACTGCAATCCGTTACCGGCATTGTTGAACGTCGTCATACTTTGCCGATCCTGTCTAATGTTTTATTGGAAATCAAAGACGGCGATATTTCATTTGTCGCAACCGATCTGGAAATCCAAATTAGCGCGCAACAAAAAGTTGAGGGTAAAACAGAAAACGGGTCCGTCACTTTATCGGCTAAAAAATTACAGGACATTTTGCGCGCACTGCCGGACGACGCTGAAATTACCCTTGAGCACAAGGAACCGCGCTTAACCGTCCGTGCGGGCAAAAGCCGCTTCAATCTACAAACTTTACCGGCAAAAGATTTCCCCCGACTGGCAGCCGCTACAGGTAGCAGTAACGACGTTAAATTGGCGCAAAAAACGCTGCGTGCTTTATTGGCGCAAGTACAATTCGCCATGGCGGTGCAAGACATACGCTATTATTTGAATGGCTTGTTATTTTCCATAGATGGCGAATTGCTCCGTGCCGTCGCAACCGACGGTCATCGTTTGGCTTATGCAGCGACCGAATTGAAAACAACACTGAAGCACGATGTCATCCTGCCGCGCAAAAGCGTTTCCGAGTTAATTAAATTGCTTACCGATAGCGAAGAACCGGTCACGATTTCGATTCAAACCGACAAAGACAACAAACCGAGCCAAGTGCGCTTTAGTTTTTCCGGTATTGAGTTAATCAGCAAAATAGTCGATGGTAAATTCCCCGACTACACCAAAGTCATCCCGACAAATTACAGCAAACATCTGGATTTAAATCGCGTGACCTTGCAGCAATCGCTACAGCGCGCCGCCATTCTGTCGAATGAAAAAATTCGCGGCGTACGCTTAGTGCTGAGCAAAGATAATCTTGCGATTATTTGCGCCAACAACGAGCAGGAAGAAGCGCAAGAAGAATTGACCGTCGCTTACGACGGCGAGCCACTCGATATCGGTTTTAACATTGCGTACTTACAAGATGTCCTCGCCAATACAAATTGCGAAGCCGTACAGCTATCACTGGGTGACGCGAATAGCAGCGCGTTAATGACTTTGCCCGAGGATAAGCAATTCAAATACGTGGTTATGCCGATGCGTATTTAATGTGTTAAAATATTCAATATAATTAAATAGTTACGACTGGACTCAGATGACACAAGCAAGCCGAAAAGCCGCAGCAGACGCCGCCGAAGATTACAACTCAGACAGTATTAAAATTCTCAAAGGCTTGGAGGCGGTACGCAAACGTCCGGGTATGTATATCGGCGACACCAGCGACGGTAGCGGCTTGCATCACATGGTCTTCGAAGTCGTGGACAACGCGATTGACGAATCCCTCGCGGGTCATTGCGACGACATCAAAGTCGTCATTCACACCGACAACTCCATTTCCGTTGTCGATAATGGGCGCGGCATTCCGACCGGCATCAAAGACGACGACGACATGGTGCCTAAGCGTTCGGCCGCAGAAATCGTCATGACCGAATTGCATGCCGGCGGCAAGTTCGATCAGAACTCGTATAAAGTTTCCGGTGGTTTGCACGGCGTTGGTGTGTCGTGCGTGAATGCGCTATCGAAATTATTGAAGCTCACCATCCATCGCGATGGCAAAACGCATTACATGGAATTCAAGCAAGGCGCACCGGTCTCGCCGCTGAAAGTCATAGGCGAAACCACCAAGCGCGGCACCGAAGTGCATTTTCATCCGGACGAAGAAATTTTCGGTCAAGTGATGGAATTCCATTACGAAATTTTATCCAAGCGTTTGCGCGAATTATCGTTTCTGAATAACGGCGTGAAAATTGAACTCGTCGACCAGCGTACCGGCAAAACGGAAAACTTCGCCTTCAGCGGCGGCGTCAAAGGTTTCGTCGAATATATCAATCGCAGCAAAACCGTTTTGCACCCGAACGTGTTTTACGCCAAAGGCGAAAAAGACGGCATCACCGTTGAAGTATCAATGCAGTGGAACGACTCGTATAGCGAAACCGTGCAATGCTTTACTAACAATATTCCGCAACGCGACGGCGGCACCCACCTCACCGGCTTGCGCACAGCGATGACGCGCACGCTGAACAACTACATCGAAAAAGAAGAAATTTCCAAAAAAGCCAAAGTCGAAACCACTGGCGATGATATGCGCGAAGGTTTGACCTGCGTGTTGTCGGTGAAAGTGCCGGAGCCGAAATTCTCCTCGCAAACCAAAGATAAATTGGTGTCGTCCGAAGTCAGCCCGGTAGTGCAAGAAGTCGTTGGCGCAAAACTCGCAGAATTCCTGTTGGAAAAACCGCTCGACGCGAAAACCATTTGCGGCAAAATTGTCGATGCCGCGCGCGCGCGCGAAGCCGCGCGTAAAGCACGCGAACTGACGCGCCGTAAAGGCGTGCTCGACGGCATGAACCTGCCGGGCAAACTCGCCGACTGTCAGGAAAAAGATCCGGCCATGTGCGAAATTTATCTGGTCGAGGGCGACTCCGCCGGCGGCTCCGCCAAGCAGGGCCGCGACAGAAAATTCCAGGCCATCTTGCCGTTGAAAGGAAAAATCCTCAACGTAGAACGCGCGCGTTTTGATAAATTGATAGGCTCGCAGGAAATTGCCACGCTGATCACTGCGCTCGGCACCGGCATCGGCAAAGACGAATACAACGCCGACAAATTGCGCTACCACCGCATTATTATCATGACCGATGCTGACGTGGACGGCTCGCATATTCGCACGCTGTTGTTGACCTTCTTCTATCGCCAAATGCCCGAGCTGGTCGAGCGCGGCCATATTTATATTGCGCAACCGCCACTGTATAAAATCAAGCACGGTAAAGACGAGCGTTATCTGAAAGACGATTTCGAGCTGAAACAATATTTGCTCAAGCAAGCTTTGAATCAATCGGAAATTATTCCGGCAGAGGGCGCCGACCCATTGGCCGGCGCACCACTGGAAAAAATTGCGCGCGAATATTTGTTATCCGAAGCGGTGATCGACCGCCTTGATCGCGTGATCAATCCGCAAGTGTTGCATGTGTTGCTTGATTTGCCCGCGCTGTCAGTCAACGATGAAAAATCCGCCAAACAAAGTGCCGCCATTTTAACCAAAGCGGTAGGAGACGAAGCCCTGACCATCGTGGCAGAAGCAGTTGAGGCCGAAGAAGAATGGCGCTTGGTGATACGCAAAAACTTGCACGGTAATAATTACACCACCCATATCGACAAAGATTTCCTCGAGAGCGGCGACTATCAACAACTAGTGCAAACCGGGCTAGTGTTGCAAGGCTTGATACGCGATGGCGCCTACGCCAAACGCGGCGAAAAAGTGCAAGCCATCGCCACCTTCAAAGACGGTCTCGATTGGTTGATCGATGAAGTGAAACGTAACGTCGCTATCCAGCGTTACAAAGGCTTGGGCGAAATGAACCCGGAACAATTGTGGGAAACCACCATGGATCCGAAAGTGCGCATTTTGCTCAAAGTGCAAATCGATGACGCGATTACGTCCGATGAAGTTTTCTCAACATTAATGGGTGACGACGTAGAGCCGCGCCGCGCGTTTATTGAAACCAACGCGGCATTGGGCGTGCGTAATTTGGACGTATAAAAAAAGCATAAGGAATATTGAGAAATGAATTCATTTTCCAACACTATTTTTGCTTTGTTGATTGCTTGCCTGTTGTGCGCGTGCGAAGTTCGCATCTCCGACCCCTCCAAACTTAAAGTTGGGCAATCGACCGGCTTTGATGTGCGCGATGTATACGGCAAGCCGACGAACGAATGGAAAGAGCCGGATGGCACTACGGTGTGGATGTTTGTCAAAGGGCCGATGGGTTTTCAGACTTTCAAAGCGACCATCGGCGCGGACAATGTGTTGAAGTCGCTGGATCAAGTGTTAAGCGATTCGTATTTTGCCAAAGTACAAAAAGGCATGTCGATGGCGGATGTCGAGCGTTTACTCGGCAAGCCTGGCGAAGATGTGAGTTTTCCGCTGAAAAAAGAACGCGTATGGACTTGGCGCTATCAAGCCAGCCCGTCATTGAATCGTATGTTCGATGTGCATTTCGATACCAATGGACAAGTAGTGGAAATCAATCGGCGCGATGATCCGGCAACGGGTTAAGGTAAAATGGAGCGGCGGTAAGTATTTGATTATAATAAAAAAACCGCCATCTCCCGATGGCGGTTTTTTATTGGCAAAACAAAATAAACTCGAGCAGTAAATTATTTCTTTTTGCTTTTAGCCGCAGGTTTTTTAGCCGCCGTTTTCTTCGTGACTTTTTTTGCCACCGGCTTTTTCTTGGCAACGGGTTTAACTTCTTCTACGACAACAGCTTTCTTGGCGGCAGGTTTTTTAGCGACTTTCTTTGCTGTGGCTTTTTTAGCGGCGGTTTTTTTCGCTGCCGGTTTTTCTTCCGCTTCTTCTACGACAGCCTTTTTCTTCGCCGCCGCTTTTTTCGCTGTGGTCTTCTTGGCCGCTTTTTTCGCGCCGCGCCTTTTGCTTGATGGGCCCTTGGCTGCGCGTGCCGCGAGTAGCTCGATGGCTTCTTCCAGCGTGACGGAATCTACCGTTGAGCCTGCGGGCAAGGTTGCATTCACCGCGCCGTGCTTCACGTACATGCCGTAGCGACCGTCGAATACGCCAATGGGCTGATCGTCATCCGGATGTTTGCCGACAACACGGAGTGCTTGCGGCGTGCGTGATGCAGATTTCGGTTCGGCTAGTAAAGCGACGGCTCGCTCAAGATTGATGTCGAAAATATTATCGCTGCGCGGGATTGATTTGAATGCGCCGTCGTGATTGATATAGGGACCAAAGCGGCCGATATTCACAATCACTTTTTTGCCGGTGTCGGGATGCGCGCCGAGATCGCGCGGCAATGACAGCAATTGAATCGCGATTTCTACCGTCACATTATCCGGCAAAATATTTTTCGGAATCGACACGCGCTTGGGCTTTTTCTCTTCGCCCTCGACGCTTTCGCCGAGTTGCAAATAGGGGCCGAACGGCCCGTTCAGCAACAGCATATTCTTTTTGTTGTCAGGAAATTCGCCGATGATTTTCGGGCCATCAGCTTGCGACGAACCATCGAGATTGCGCGTGTAATCGCATTCCGGATAACCGGCACAGCCGATAAATTTACCGCGACGCCCAAGGCGAATCGACAACTGCTTGCCGCATTTAGGACAGGCTTCGTCCATTTTTTCCTGCGTCACTTCGTCGCGCGATACGCTTTCTTTTTCCGTAATCTGTTTGCTAAAACCTTTCCAGAAATTTTTCAGTACCGGGATCCATTCTTTTTTGCCGGTAGAAATAATATCCAGCTCATCTTCCAACTTGGCGGTGAAATCGTAATCGACATACTGAGTGAAATGTTCGGTGAGGAATTTATTCACGACTACGCCGACGTCGGTGGGTTGGAAACGTTTCTTATCCAGCGTGACGTATTCGCGCGCTTGCAAAGTCGAAATAATGCTGGCGTAAGTCGAAGGACGGCCGATGCCGTGTTCTTCCAACGACTTGACCAGGCTCGCTTCCGAGTATCGCGGTGGTGGTTGGGTAAAGTGTTGTTCGCCGTAAAGTTTGTTGATCGGCAAAGTTTCGCCCATTTCCAACACGGGCAGTTTGCTTTCGCCCTCTTCTTCCGCGTCGTCCTGGTCTTCCAGATACACCGCCATAAAGCCGGGGAATACTAACGTCTGCCCATTGGCGCGGAACAAGTTCTTGTCGCCGCCGACGGACAAATCTGCTGCGACCGTATCATATTGCGCGTTGGTCATTTGCGACGCCAGCGTGCGCTTCCAAATCATTTCGTACAGTCGGAATAAATCAGAGTGTAAATATTTTTCCAGGCTTTGCGGTGTGCGCGCAATGCCGGTGGGTCGGATCGCTTCGTGTGCTTCCTGCGCATTTTTAGATTTATTGGCGAAAGTGTTTTCCGTTTTAGGCAAATAATCCTTGCTGAAATTTTTGCCGATGTAGCCGCGAATATCTGCCAACGCGTCTTTCGACAGCGTGACCGAGTCGGTACGCATATAGGTGATCAAACCGACGGTACCTTCGCCGATATCCACGCCTTCGTATAATTGTTGCGCGACTTTCATCGCGCGGTCGGTGGTGAAGCCGAGCTTGCGTACGGCTTCTTGTTGCAGTGTCGAAGTGGTAAACGGCGCGGTGGGTGAACGCTGTTTGCGTTTTTTCTCGATATTAACGACCGTGGTTTTACCCTTGGCGTTGTCCTCGAGAAACTTAACGATCTCCGCTTGGCGTTTTTCGTCGGTAACGCTGAACTGGGTGATTTTCTCGCCCTTGAATTGAATCAGCTTGGTGCCGAAGGCTTGTTTGCCCTTAAGCGCTTCCATGTGTAGCGACCAATATTCTTGCGATTGGAATTTCTGGATTTCCTGTTCGCGCTCGACGATCAAGCGCAAAGCCGGGCTTTGTACGCGACCAGCGGACAAGCCGCGACGAATTTTTTTCCATAACAAGGGCGACAGCGTAAAGCCGACCAGATAATCCAGTGCGCGGCGCGCTTGTTGCGCGTTAACCAAAGGCATTTCAATTTCACGCGGATTGGCGACGGCTTCGAGCACGGCGGATTGGGTGATTTCATAAAACACCACGCGCTTGATCTCTTTGCCCTTGAGTAATTTTTTCTCTTTCAGAATCTCGGACAAGTGCCAGGCGATCGCTTCCCCTTCGCGGTCCGGGTCGGTTGCAAGCAGGATGCGGTCGGCTTTTTTGACGGCGGCGGTGATTGCATCGACATGCTTTTTATTACGATCAATTAACTCGTACTTCATTTCGAAATTATTTTCGGTATCGACCGCGCCGGATTTGGGCACCAGGTCGCGTACGTGGCCGTACGAAGCGAGAATTTCGTAACCTTTGCCTAAATACTTCTTAAGCGTTTTGGCTTTGGAGGGGGATTCGACGATAAGTAGATTGCTGGACATGTATATATAGTATCCGGTTCATTGGCGCGGGGTGCCAGAAGGCAGTGATAATATGAATGTTTGCGTCGCAATGCAAACATATTTGCATTCAAACGCAATAAAACCTTATTACGATTGATGTGCATCATATTGATTAGTTGAGCAATTGCGGCGGAAAAACCAAGTTAGAAATTTTACAACAAAGCAAAAAAATCCAGACTAACGTTTTTTCAGGCGTTGATACAAGCCACCCGGAAGACTATTCACTTCGCCTGAGAGTTCCAGTTCCAGCAAGGTTTGAGAAATTTTTTCTGCAGGAAGTTTAGCGCGTGCAGCCAGCGCATCAAGCGAAACAGGATCATAGCCCATGTGTTGTAGCAGAGGATTTACCGGTTGATCATCATCTTCTGCGTCTGTTGCGACGGGCACAGAGGCAAACTTTAATTCTTCCAGCACATCTTGCGCACTTTCGACTAACTTTGCACCTTGTTTGATCAGCGAATGACAACCTTTGGAAAATGGTGAGTGTATGGAGCCGGGGATGGCAAATACATCGCGGCCTTGCTCCGCAGCGAGGCGCGCAGTAATCAAAGAGCCGCTGGATAGCGCTGCTTCTACCACCAGCACCCCGCTGGCGAGGCCGCTGATGATGCGATTACGCCGCGGAAAATTCTCGCGGTTGGGTGGCGTGGCTAAAGGAAACTCGGACACCAGCGCACCGTGCCGCGCGATTTGATGCGCCAAAGTTTTATTACGCGCGGGATATACCGTATCGAGTCCCGTGCCGACCACGGCAATGGTGCTGGCGTTGCCACGCAAGCCGCCGCGATGCGCCGCCGCGTCTATGCCCAAAGCCAGCCCGCTGATAACGGTGATACCCGCTTGGCTAAATATTTCAGCGAAGGCCTCTGCATTTTCTTCGCCTTGCGGTGTTGCGTTGCGGCTGCCGACGATCGCTATGCTGGTAGCGTTGAGTAATTCGATACGGCCTTTAACGTATAAGATAGGCGGCGCGTCGGCTAAATTGAGCAGGGATGGAGGATAGGTCGAGTCGGCGAGAGTGACGAAATGATTTTCCGGCTGCTCTAACCATTCGCGTGTTGGCTTAAGCGCTTCGAGATCCGGCCCTTGTGCGATTGCGCGCGCGACATTGCGGTTTACAACATTTGTCAGTTCGCTGACCGGTGCGGCAAAAATATTGGCGGGCAGGCCGAAGGCTTTGAGGAGCTTGTGCAGCGATTGGTCGCCGAGGCCCGAAATAGCAGAGAGAGCAACCCACAGCAGTGCATCGTCAATACTGTCTGCCATGGGCGCAAGGCTCAGAAAAAACTAAAGCAAAAAATTATTTACCGCTGCTAATCGCGCCGTCGCCGACATGTACCGGGCGTTTGCTGTCCATGATGATGCCGTAGGAAATGCGGTTGAATAAACGGAAAATAAACACGTTACCGTTTTCTTCATCGGGTAATTTGATCAGGGTATTTTCTTTGCGCAGGCTTTTCACCGTTTCGCCCGCGCGCTGCAAATTCAACACATGACCTAATTGCAGGCCGTTAGTAGCGCCTTTGTTGAGCGACACAACATAGTGTTTGCCGGTTTCCGCTACGCCGTTGTGGATGTGCATCAGGCGCGCATTGACGCCGTATTCCGGCGCGCGCGGTACGTAAGACGGGAAAGTATTTTCCGTCGCGATAATCAGATGATCGCCGCGATTAATTTCTTGCGTCGATTTGGTCACTTCCATCGTGCTCACAGCGCCGAATTTTTTCAGCACCGCTTCGCCCAAATAAAAACCTTCATAGCCGAGTAGCTCACCGTTGTCTGGGTCCTTGAGTGGCTCGCCCTGGCGATAAATTTGCCATTTGGCCGCTTGATCGTTATTCAGGTTTTCTACATAAATCATGCTGCCGGCACCGATGACGACGCGGTTATCTTCTGCGCCCAAAATCACCGGCGCATTCACCAGCGCGCCCGGCTCAACAATCAGCGGGCGGGTCAGGAAGGGTTCGATTGCGCTGGCAGGAATGCTCGGAATCGCGCCAGCGCCCAAGCTTTGGCCGCGAATTTGCGGCGAGAGTTTAATGGTGCCGTCGCTGCTGCTACCGCCGCTGCCGCCTTCAACAGGCCGGCCTAAGCTTAACCGAGGCGTCGCGCCGGAACGATCCAGATACACCACATCGCCCGGATAAATCCAATGCGGGTCTTTGATTTGCGATTGGTTCATTTGCCAGATTTCCGGCCAGCGCTGCGGTTTTTTCAGAAACTTCCCGGCTATGCCCCAGAGCGTATCGCCTTTTACGACGACATATTGGTCAGGCGGATTGTCCACCAGCATCTCATCAGCGCGGACGCTTGCGCTCATTGCGCAGGCCAACAAAACCAGAGGTATAATGAACAGGTGCAGAGTTTTACGCATTTGTATTCCAGCCTTTTACTATTTTGTCGAGATGAGCCGACAGGGCGGGCAGGAGAAAAATACCTGTCCCAGCTTCATGTAATGCAATAAATTCTGCCCGTAGTTCGTTCAATTAGCAAGCAAAATCAATGGTTAATTTGTGAAATCCGTCACATTTGGCGGGTCATAAAAGCCACGAAAAATCATGTCACTCCTCAAAATTCTGCGTTATCCCGATGAACGGCTGCATACCGTGGCCCAGCCTGTGAAGGCAGTCGATGCTCGCATTCGCCAACTGGCCGACGATATGGCGGAGACCATGTACGCCGCGCCCGGCGTTGGTTTGGCCGCCAGTCAGGTTGATGTGCATGAGCAATTGATCGTTATCGACATCTCCGATAGCCGCGATCAATTATTGGTGCTGATTAACCCCGTCATCACCAAAGCCGAAGGCTCGGCCAAGCGCGAAGAAGGTTGTTTGTCGGTGCCGGACATTTTCGACATCGTCGAGCGGGCGGAAAAAATCAGCGTCGAAGCGCTGAACCGGGACGGCAAAAAATTTTCGCTCGACGCTGAAGGCTTGCTCGCCGTATGTATTCAACACGAAATGGATCATCTCAAAGGCAAAGTGTTTGTCGAATATTTGTCGCGCCTGAAACAGACTCGAATTGTCGCCAAGCTGAAAAAGCGCGAACGCGAACCCGCTTGAATTTCACCTCGAATAATTTCTCATGCGTCTGATTTTCGCCGGCACGCCAGAATTTGCCGCCGCTGCGTTAGCCGAGCTCATTCGTGCTGGTCATGAGATAAGCTTGGTGCTGACTCAACCGGATCGCCCAGGTGGCCGTGGGATGAAGCTACAGCCCAGCGCGGTGAAACTGCTCGCACAGCAGCACGACATTCCCGTTTTTCAACCGCTCTCGCTGAAAAATCCTGAAGCGCAAAAAGTCATTGCCGATGTCCATGCAGACGCGATGATTGTCGCGGCGTATGGATTGATTTTGCCGCAAGCGGTGCTGGATCTGCCGATGCAGGGTTGCTTGAATATTCATGCCTCGCTGTTGCCGCGTTGGCGCGGTGCGGCGCCGATTCATCGCGCCATTGAAGCGGGCGACAGCGAAACCGGCATCACCATCATGCAAATGGACGCGGGCCTCGATACCGGCGCGATATTGCTGATGCGAAAAATAAATATAGACGCGGATGACACCACCGGATCGCTGCACGACAAACTAGCCAAGCTCGGCGCAGCATATATCGTCGATGTGCTGGCGCAAAGCGAACGCTACGCGCCGGTAACGCAAGCCGAAGCCGGCGTGACTTACGCGCACAAAATTCGCAAAGAAGAAGCTAAAATTGACTGGCAGTTATCAGCGCAAAGTATCGAGCGCAAAATCCGCGCGTTTAATCCTTATCCGGTTGCTTATGCGATATCGCGCGGCGAATTGCTGCGAATTTGGTCTGCCGAAGCGCTGCCCGCAAAGGGCAAAGTTCTTTTGCCGGGCGAGATAAATAACTATAATAATCAAATACTTACGGTTGGCTGTGGCAAAGGCATTTTGCGCCCGCTAGAAGTGCAAAAGGCCGGTGGTAAACGTCTGGGCATTGAACAATTTCTCGCGGGCTATGCGCTTACTAATGGCGAAAAATTTGATGCGTAACAAGCAAGCCATCTTGAATTTTTCCCTAACGGTATAATCTAAGCCGTGCGCACTCTAGCGCATACACTGAAAGGACTAAGCATGTTTGGTAACTGGCTCAAGACGACTGTTTTAATGGCGGGGATTGTCGCGTTATTCGGCATGATCGGTCTGCAGTTGGGCGGCGGCACCGGCATGATGATTTCGTTGCTGATCGCGGCGGGGATGAATTTTTACGCGTATTGGTTTTCCGACAAGGCCGTGCTGAAAATGTATAACGCGCAGCAAGTCGATGAAACCAGCGCGCCGCAGTATTACAACATCGTTAAGGATTTGACCCAGCGCGCCGGTTTGCCGATGCCAAAAGTATTTTTGATTAACGAAGAACAGCCCAATGCATTTGCCACTGGCCGTAATCCGGAACACGCTGCTGTTGCGGCAACGTCCGGCATTATGAAAATTCTCACCGAGCGCGAGCTGCGCGGCGTGATGGCGCACGAGTTGAGCCACGTAAAAAATCGCGACATTCTGACTTCCACCGTTAGCGCGACAGTAGCCGGCGCGATTTCTTCGCTGGCGCAATTCGCCGGATTTTTCGGCTCGCGCGACAGCGAAGGGCGCTCTAATCCTGTCGTCGGCATGTTGATTATGTTTCTTGCGCCGGTTGCCGCGATGATTATCCAAATGGCGATTTCGCGCACGCGCGAGTTTCATGCTGACAAGGGCGGCGCGGAAATTTCCGGCGATCCCGAAGCGCT